>DPKR01000005.1 GCA_003542415.1 Alphaproteobacteria bacterium
AAAATTTTCATCTAAATTGATGGCTTTTCGGTAGTTTTCTTTTGCTTTTTCAAGGTTTCCCGTTTTTTCATAAATACCGCCTAAATTGTTGTATACTTCTTTGACATTCGGGTTGATTTTTAAGACATTTTCATAAGCTTCTATTGCTTCACCATATTTTGCGATTGAGGTCAAAGAAACGGCTAGATTAAAGTAAATAGGTAAGGGGTTCGGAGCTTTTTCTAAGGCTTTATAAAAATAACGAATTGCTTCCTGATGCTCGTTTTGAGCGCTTGCCACAAGCCCGAGCATATTTAAAACATCGGCATTTTCGGGCGCAAAGGCCAAAATCTGCCGATAAATCTCTTCTGCTTGCCGATAAGCACAATTTAAGTATAATTCATTTGCTTTATTAAAAAGTAAATCAAAAGACATACGTTCTATTCTTTACTCACAACAACCATTGCTTCACGCAAAATGCGCCCGTTGATCATATATCCGGTCTGGAGCTCTGCAATAATTGTTCCTGCAGGCTTTTTAGGATCCGAAACCTGTTGAATAACTTGATGGAAGTTCGGATCAAAAGGTTTATCAAGACTTTCCATTTTTGTGATGCCGAACTTTTCAAAAACATGAGTCAATTCTTTTTTTGTGAGCTCGACACCTTCGAGCAATGCTTTAGCATCTTCGCTCTTGTTATCTTTCGCAGCGTTTAAGGCTCTGTCCAAATTGTCGGCAACACCGAGCAAATCTTTGGCAAATGATGAAATGGCATATTTATTTGTTTTTTCAATTTCAGAAGCGCATCTTTTTTTGATGTTTTCAGATTCTGCCAAAGCGCGCAACAATTCATCTTTTAACTTTTGATTTTCTTCTTCTAAGTCTTTTTTACTTGTGTCTTCTTGTTCTTTTTCATCATCGAAGGATTCTTGATTTTCTTCTTCGATTTTTTCTTTATTTTCATCTTTAAAATGATGATCTTTTTTCATGTTTCCCTCTTTGAAATTAGTAAGTCTTGTTCATATATTATAAACTTAGTGATTAAAGTTATTTAAGTCAAGAGATTTAAGCTTTTTTTAAGGGTTGTTTTGTATAGTAATTGCAATAAAATAAAATATATCTTTAATAAGCGGAAAGAAAAATGGTATTACCTTTAAAAAACAATGAACAAAACGCAGGCTTGCTACAAGAAGGCTTTAATAAGAAAAAATTATTGCCTTCTTTTTCTAAAATATATGATCCGGAATTATTATCTTTGCAAAAAGTTGCAAAAACAGAATGTTTGGGTTTGAAAGATTGGCCGCAAATCAATCAAATCGATGCTTGGATGATGTCTGCCGAGACGGCCACATTTATGAAATGGGGAGGTCTTGGTATGGTTGCTTCCGAGTTGCCGGAAAATTTTAATCAAACATTTGAGCATTTGTCTCACAAAATGTATATTGTGACTCCTATGTATGAAGGTAATACAGGGAAAAAATCCGCCAAATTTGACGGCAAAATTTATATCGGCGCCGAAAACAAACAAATTGAGCTCGCTCTTGCCGGAAAAATCAGTGTTCCTTTCTGTGATGAAGAAAGCAATTTGACAGCTTATGATGTTGAAATATATCAGGGATTGCTCAATGATGTGCCATACATTTTTTTAAAAAACGAACGTTTTTTTTCAATCAATCCGTCAAAGAAAAATCCATCAACACAAGACGGTTGCTATGTTTTGAACGAGTATAACATTAATGAGGTTGAGCGCTTTGCATTTTTCTCAAAATCTGTCTTTATGATGCTTGTTTCTATTTTTGAGGGCCGCTTAAAACAGATTAAAGCCCCAAACATTTTGCTTGCAAATGATTGGCACAGCGGTGCATTGGGCGGGTTATGCAAATATTTGACTTTGATTAAGGCAGATGATGGCAAAATTTCTACTGAGGCTGCACGTAAAATCAACAATTTGCCGCTTATTCACATTGCCCACCATTTAGGCTATCAAGGGTGGGATTATCCGAACACGGCGCGTTTGCTCAATGCGCTTTATGAAGAATATGCGATTGATGTGTTTAAAAATGCAAAAGCGATTAAAAACAGCAATCCGCGCACAACCAACACATTGATTGTTTATGACTGCTACAATCAGGCTTCATCAAACTTTCATCTGGCAGATAGAGTTGTGACTGTTTCTAAAAATTATATGGAAGAAGTTTCAAAAGAGCTTGGGTTTGGTTTGGATTTCAGAGATATCTTAAAAATTCGAAAAAACCATCGCACTTTTTTCGGAATCGTCAACGGATATGAGAAAAAGTTGATTTCACCGAACGAGGCAAAAATAAGCCATTTAAATGACTATTTCAAAGGGTTTGATTTCAAAATTTATGATGAAAACAACGTTGAGAACAAAACGCACAACAAAAAAGAATGTATGAAACTCCTGTCTTTGATTGCAAGTGATAAAAAATTCAAGCAAGATCATATTCCTTTAATTGATATATACCAATTCAAAGATTTATCCGCGCTGCTTTCTAAAGCACCCAAAATCCCGTTTATGTGCGCAACGAGCCGTTTGGTTGAACAAAAAGGTTATGATATTGCATCAGAGGCTTTGTTAAAAACTATTTTAAAAATTAAGGCAGAAAAAACTGAATTTCCGGTCATTGTGATGGGCGGGGCCGGCGATGTGAAACTCTATGAAATGCTCAAAGATTTTAGAGATAAAGTCTATAAAATTTCGCCAAAAGCTGCCGAACGTATATTTGTGTTCAGAGGGTATAAAGATGAATTTGCTTATGCTTTGCAACTGGCAGCTGATTTTTATATGATGCCTTCGCTTTTTGAGCCATGCGGGTTGACGCAAATGGAGGCTATGGCAAAAGGCGCTCTTCCGATTGCAACCTCAACCGGCGGTTTGGTTGATACAATTGAAAACGGGGTTGACGGCTTCAGAACAGATGTCTTTTTTGCAAACAGCGTTAAGGTTTATGGTTCAAACACAAAAGCTCAAAAGCTTAAAAACAACATCAACGCCTATGCCGATACGCTTTATAAGGCCCTGCATTGCTTTTATCAAACCCCTGATATTATTAAAGCTATGAAGGTCAATGCCATGAAAAAAGATTTCAGTTGGAATGTGCAAGACGGGTCTGTTTATAAATACTACAAATTGTTGAAAACAGGATCATTGTAGAAAAATCTTGCTTTTTTGAGAAAATTAAGTTATAAAAGTCGCAACTTTTTTATTATGTTGTGAGTCAATTTTTTTTATTTATTTTAATATGCTCAAAAGTTTTTTACTTTTCGGTTTTGCAATATTTGTTATTGCCTTATTTGCTTTGGCATTATACATCTATGACAAGAGGCAAAACCGGCCTGCATCTCAAGGCTCATTTAAGCTGGACGCAAAAAACATTAAAGCAGATTGGAAAAAGGTGTGTGATGATTTCAAAAAAATCTTCAAATAATTTCTCATTCTGCCATCTACGAAAAAAGCACTTTCCGAAAAGAGAAAGTGCTTTTTTTTGATTTAAGCAAATTATTTGTTCAGCCCGAGTTCTTCCATCACTTCTTTTTTCAAGGTCACATTATCTGTTTTACCCGTTAAGAAGCTTGGAATTTTATCGTGGTATAAAATTGTTCGCGGCAAGAAGAGTTCGGACATGCCGTTATTTTTGATATAATCATGCAAAACTTCTTGCTTGACTTGTGTGTTGTTGGTCACCAAAACAATTTGTTCACCTTTGCTCTCATGAGGCACAGCGACAACCCCATAATCAAACTCACCTTCTTTTTCAAACGCCTTAACCACGGTTTCCAGTACCGCATTTAAGGAGACCATTTCTCCGCCGACTTTCGCAAATCGTTTTATGCGGTCTTTAATATATACAAAGCCGATATCATCAATTTCAACCACATCGCCGGTATGGTACCAACCATACCGGCGATGTGGTTGAAATTGAT
>DPKR01000096.1 GCA_003542415.1 Alphaproteobacteria bacterium
AATCAGGAATTAAGGCATCATAATGCACCCAATCCGGCGGAAACATTGCACCCGTATCAATCATGATACGTTTGGTTTGTTTACCTTTTTCGTGATGTTCAATCAACAAGCTGTTTGCGCCAATGCGGTATTCGTTGTTACCGCCGATAAACTCAACTTTTGTGCCGTATTCTTCTTTTGCCATATTATTACCTCACTTATCGGCTATCATACACTTTTTTAGACAAAATGCAAGAAAATTTTTCGAAAACTTGAAATTTTATTTTGCAGGCTTATTTATGGTAAAAAATGAATATTCGGAGGATAAAATGAATCAAGCTTTACGGTTTTTGACAAGTCTTGCTTTGGTTGGAATAACGGCGATGCTTTCGTCTTATTTTTCATATCTCGGGGTTGACACATTTTACGCCGGTCTTAATTTGCCGCCGCTTAATCCGCCCAATGCCGTTTTTCCGATTGTGTGGCCGATTTTATATGTGTTGATGATTGTATCCTTTTATATGATTCTCAATAAAGAAGACAATCACAGCGCTGTTTTTTTGTTTATCGGGCAGCTCTTTTTGCACATCTTGTGGTGTTATCTGTTTTTTGCCAAAGGCTTGTTCATGTTCGGATTTGTTGACATTTTGCTCTTGATTTGGACGGTGTTTGTAATGATCAGGCGTTTTTATAGCCTTGATAAAACAGCGGCTTATTTGCAAATCCCCTATTTGATATGGCTCATTTTTGCCGCCTATTTAAACGCGGGGGTTTGGTATTTGAACGGGGCAAGTTTGATATAAACAAAAAAAGCAGCTTTTGAAAGCTGCTTTTTTTAACGTTCAATTTTTAGGATCACATTGGCATACTGCTTGTTTAAGTTTCTTCTGTCTTCGCTTAAGATGCTGTGAGTCTTGAGCGAATAGATCTCGAAATTGTGGCCAGTGTCCACCCAAAAATCATCATAGGGCAACAGATCATCATACACAATCTTTTTCAGCTCATTTAATTTGTCCCAATTTTCAAGCAATTGCGGAATGTCTTTAGTTGAGATGGGGTGTGCATGGTGAGACCTTGCGAAGCCTAAAATCTCATCTTTGGCGACATCATAGCCATAAAAATGGTAGATGATCAAATCCGGCGCGATGCGATAGCCGATAATCGGAACATTGAACCGAACGCCGAGACATTCTCTGCCGTCAGAATAGAGGTAAGCCGGCCCTTGATACTCCGGGGTCTTTCCCTCAAGTTTTCCATTCCAATTCGGATCGCCGACAGTCAGTGAAACCGCCTTTTTTTGGGCAAGGAGCAGCAGAAGCACAATGATTGTGACACCTGCTAAAATAATAATTATCGTTTGCATAATCTTAGTGATAAATTTTACATTTTGAGATTTCAGTTTATTTATTTTTTGTTTTTTGTCAATATATAATTTTTCACATTTCTCTTGATTTGTAACTTTTTATTTTGCGGGGCTTTTCAATATTTTACTGATGTATGTGTTGGTACAGACTGCTTATGAAAGTCTATTAAAGAAAAAGAAAACAAAAAAGCAGGCCTAAAAGCCTGCTTTTAAAAAAACAACAAAAATTTAGCCGCGATCACCAAAATCTTTATATGTTTCATTTAAAAGATTAATTTCACTTTGTTTGGCTTCTTTTTTGAATTCTTCTTCTTTTTTAAGGCTGAACTTTGAGCGCACACTGCCGTTGTGGAAAACAAGTTGCTTTTCTTGAGATGTCAACTCCGGTTTTCCTTTAGCCACGCGTTCTTCATTTTCTTTGTTCAATTCAAGAACGGCATCTATTGCTTCTTTTCTGAACATATCACGACGGCCGACTTGTTTTGTGATATCAGGAACCGCCTTAATTACTTTTTCCATCCCGGGAGTTTGCAAAAACTTTTCAATTTGAGCCAGCTCTTTAGCATTTAATTCTTTTGTCATTTCTTTTCCTTTCATTAAAATCAAACATCTGTATTACTTATATCATATTTTGTCAAAAAAGCAACGGTTTTTTTGTAGAAAGATACAAAAAAAGTGTTGGTTTTTTTATTTCATAAGATATGATGAGCGGTATTGATGACTTTATAAGGACTTTTGATATGGTTAATATGTATAAGGGTGCTTTCTTTTCGTTTGTAACGATTTTTCTATGGGCCGTTTCAAACATTTTTTTCAGATATTGTTTGCTTGAACATGGGTGCAATCAATTTGCAATTGCCTGCTCAAACGTTTTGTTCAGCGGATTGGCGCTTATTGCTATCGGCGGACGGAACACAGATGTGAAAGAAATTATCACAAATTATCAGACTTGGATTTTTGGATTTTTACAAATTTTCAGAAACCTGTTTATGCTGATGGCCTTTGTTTATATTTCTTCAACACAAGCGAACTTGCTCGGCAATGTGGAAATTATATTTTCTGTGTTGTTGGCTTGGGCGATTTTCAAACGCAAGCCCGGTTTTATTGATTATGTCGCGATGGTCTTTATTTTGTTCGGGTGCTTTATTTTGGTGGCTGATTTGCCGATAGATACGGCTGTTAAAGCTGTTGTGTTTGTTGTGATTTCTGCACTTTTGAACAATGCACGTACGATTTTTGCCGAAGTGCACCATGACAATAAAGCCAACTTAAGCATTAAAGACAGATTAAGCCTTACCGGTTGGATTTTGTTTGTTTCTGCCATTACGCTCATGATTGTTTCTGCCATTTTGGGCGGAATTGTTTCTTTCTTACCGGAAAGCTTTGTTAATACATTCAAATTTTTGAAAATATTACCGAGCCCGGCCGAATATGTGGCGCCAAACAATATACTTTGCGGGTTTATCAACGGCATTTGTATTTATGCGGCTTCCATGTATTTCTATTTATATGCCGTGAGTTTGTCAAACAGCGAATATTTTATGATGTTTCGTTCGACACAAGCCGTATTCACCTATTTTGTTGAATCAATTGCCGGCGCTTTTGCTCTTTTGCCGGCACTCTCGTTTTCAGCAATTGATTGGTTTGCGGCTGTGACAATTATGCTGAGCTCAGCTTGTATGGTTTTGATGCGAACAAAGCGCGGTCAGGCTCTGCAGGCAATGATTACGCAAGCATTTAAAAAGTGAGCAAAAATAAAGCCTCTCAATCGAGAGGCTTTTGATTTTAGAAAAGAAACATTATCTGCCTTTATATGGAATTGGTTTAGGCATCGGTTTGTCTTTCATATCGTCAGTATCTATAATTTCAATATCATCTGGAAATTCATCCGGTATATTAGGTTCGATAGATTTTCTAGGAATCCATTTACCTTTTTCTCCCTTACAATCTTCAACCGTAACAATGGGCATAACACGACCATGTTCAAAAATTTCCACTTCTTCTTTTACACATTTTGCAACAAACCCTGGTGTGCAGATTGATATGATATCTTCAATTGTTTTCATTTCTTTATCTGAAATATCTTTGCCTTGAAACATTGCATCAAAAGTTTCGAAATTTTTTGTATCTGCATCGCTAAATTCCCAATACTCAATTAAACCATCATATCGACACCCTTTAACAACATGTCCGGTCGCTTCATCGGGATCTCTGATATATTTTGCCCTAAAATGAAGGCTATCTACCATATAATCATTATATGCTAAAAGAACTTGTGCCTTTGTTTTGCCTGTTTTTTCAAGCAATTGATTTGGAATATTGCAATAAGCCTGATCAAGCTTTTCTTCGCTTTCAAATAAGTTTTTTGCACGCCGGCGAAGGTATTGAAACTGACGTGGGCTGATGCCAAGATTTGGATCATATTCTCTCGGAAAAACATCTACATCTACCACTTCTGCTTCAACAGCATCTATTTCCCATTCTGATTTAGGAACAGGAATAACGACTTCAGCCTTGGTGGGTTCTTTGTTTTTCATTTTTAATTCATTTATCATATCTCGTATGCCCATTGTCTTATTCCTTTCGTAAAAAGTTTTGCCAAAATAAAGCTTTAAACTTTATTGATTCTATTTTACCCCTCCAATTTTTTTGTCAAGTCTTTTTTAAATAAACATAAAAAAAATC
>DPKR01000085.1 GCA_003542415.1 Alphaproteobacteria bacterium
GTGTGAAAAACCAAGTGGAAGGTGCTGTCAACGATGTGAAGAACCAAGTAGACAACGCCAAAAACACGGCTAATGATTTATATGGTAATTTACAAAGCGGGTTTAAGAAAGAAGGTTCTGCCGGAAGCGCAAACAACGGTTCTGTTGTGAGCGGCACGAACGAGGTCGTGCCGTGGCAATTCGGCGAAGGTGAGGATTTTTTTGCTGATACACAAAGCGGTAATGACGGAAATTTTGTTTCAACCAGCGTTTATAACAGCGACATACAAAAAAAAGAGCCGGAAAACAAAGCTGTTGAACCCGTGAGCTCAAAAATGATTGAGGGTTTATGGGCAGAAGACAACGAGGTTGAGCTCAGTGCCGGCCCGGTCGAGAAGACGGCAATAGAGGCAAAAACTGATGGGCCGCTTTTGTTGAAAGACGAAAAACCTGTGGCAGATCGTGTGGTGGTGCCTCAAAAAGAGCTTGATATGGATGGCTTGAAAAATCCGATCAATTTGGATTTGAAAAAAAGCGATGATTTGCCGAATTTAAAAAATATTGAAAGGTCTGAAGATTTGAAGCCTATATCGGCAGAAAAAAATGTTATAACACCTACAAAATTTGTGAAGCCCGCAACGACGCCGACACTAACCCCTGCGGCTCAAAATCTGAAAGATAAAGCTGTTTCAGTTTCAGCGCCTGTGAGCACAAAACCCGAAGCGCTCTCAACGGCGCCGACACCAGCTCCTGCACCGACATTATCTACAGCTGTTAAGCCGGCTTTGCAAAAGACAACACCCAGCAGCGCTACAATAACAAGAAAAGCCTTTGAAAAGGTTTCATATGTTGATGTTTATCAACATGGGTTTGCGGCAGAAGCAAAATTTGCAACAGGGACAGATGGTGAAGCGAACTATTATTTTCCAGATACCTTTGCTTTGTGGACCGGAATAAATTTTGATGATAAGGTTGATGAAGAAAAAATGGAAAAGGCTGTTTCAACCATTTGTTCTGATTTAAACTCGACAGACGATACGACAAAAGCAGCATATGTGAATCAATATAATAAGCTATTAGCAGAAGCAAAAGCGCATGCGCAGGCTTATAGTGCGGCAACCGTTAAAGAAACAGAATCAACAAAAACGACTGATGATTTGGAGAGTATGAACGGCAAATTAGGCAGTATGCTTGATCAGATGTCGGGAAGCGGGGAGATACTTACTGCGGAAGTTGAACAAAACAAACGTGAATTGGTGATGATTGCCGATAATATTCAATTAGAAGTTTTTGGTGAACTTTTGCATTATTGCGATATTTATCAGGTGGGTGAAAAAGACTATGCAAATGGTGAGAAGTTTGCGGTAGGCGTGGATGATAATGGGGTTTTTCATTATCCGGAAAGAATGGCAAGATGGTGTTCTTTAGATGTTAAAGATGAAAAAAACAAAGATGTTTTGGAAGGTTGTTTGAGTAAAATATGTTCAGATATGAACGCCTCTAATGAAACAGATGCAAATGATGCAAAAATGTATTATGAAAATATGATGAAAGAAGTTTGGGTCAACGCTTTTATTCTCACCGTTGAAATCAAACAAAAATATGCCAATACAAAATTGGAAGACAAGGCTTCGGATATTACGGAAAAGGCCGCCGGCGAAAGGACAACACAGACGACAGGAAACTCTGAAATTGATAAATTTTTGAAGAGAATGAAATATGATGCCGAACGTTTGAGAGAGGTGGTTTTTGAACTACAGGCATATCGAGTTGTTTCAGATTTTTGTGATGTATTTATTCAAAAAGAACAAGGTGAGAAAGAATGAAAATACGCGGTTTGATATTTGCTTTTTTTGTGATGTTTGGATTGTTTTTTGCAAGCAATGCAAAGGCAGATATTGAAGCTATTCAAGCTGCGATTACGCTTTTGGGCGATGTTTATGAGGGGGCCCAAGAACAAATTATAAAAGCAAAATCTCTTATTGAAAGCGCGAAGCAACTTGGGACTCAAGTTAAAAAATTTAAAAAAGATGCTGAAGATACGATCAATCAGGCAAAAGGCGCTGTTGAAAAAGTTCAGTCTGAAGTGAAAACCGTTCAAGAAAAAGTACAAAATATTAAGGATAAAGCCATTGGTTTGGCTGATGCGGCTAAGAAGGGTGATTTGAACGGTTTAAAATCGCAGGCTTCAAGTATGGAATTTGCAAGTTTGAACAATGTTTTTGACGGGACAAAGGCTGATGATGAGATGGCAGAAGCTGTTTTGGACAATATGGTGCGTAAAAAAGGCGATAACTCAATTGAAAATCAAAAGGCTATTTCTGACGCAATTAATATGAAAAACGGTATTGATATGGCCAATATGTTTGGCAAAACACTCGTGCTGAGGCAACAACTCAGAAATGAAAAAGATGATTTCCAAAACCCAGAAAGCATTGATGAAGCAATCAATCTGTTTCAAGAAAAGCAGATATCCGCAATGAAGCGGAGAAGAGAAATTTTGAATATGGAGTCAACGATTGCAAGATTTCACCACACGCGAGCACTGCAAAGCGTTGAAGGGGAATATGCGGAGGACAAAAATGAATAAGAAGCTTTTCATCGGTTTTTTGTTGATATTTTGCATGAGCAGTTTTTCGGTTCAGGCTCAACCTAAACTTGATTTTATGGCGGGGGCTCAACGGCTGGTGCAGACAGTGATGACAAAATGCGAAGAAGGGATGAAGAAAATTAATGCCGCAGGGAAATCAGTGTTAGAAAACCAGCTCGGGCAATCGATCAAAACAAAATACGAAACGATAATGGCCTTAAAACAGAGCATTCAAGAAAACGTAGAAGCCGGAAAAGAAGCTTATGAAAACGCAAAAGGTACTTATAGAGGTCTTTATGAAGAAGGCAAGGATATGTATGAGCAAGGCAAGGACTTTGTTGATGAGACAAAGCAGATGGGCGAGAGTGTTTATGAAGATACAATGAACACGCTCAAACAATCTGAAATTGGTTCAACAGTGACGATACAAAAAGAAATTGATGATATTCAAACGCAGATGGATGCACGAAAAGAAGTCGTTTCAACAGAGATGGAAGCGCGTATGAAAACCGCAGATGAAAATATTGATGTGCTCAATCAATTATATGAGGCGGCAGAAGATGATGACACAAAAGAATTGTTGCAAGTTTTGATGACCGAGGCAAATGCCGTGAGGCAGCAATATCAGACCGGATTAGATTCAATGGAAAATGAAGACGGAAAATATTTGGAGCTTGATGAAGAATATCAGAATCTGATGCAACAAATGGAGGAGAAAAAGCAACTTTTGGCTCAAGCTCAGGAGGCTTTGAAACAAAAAGCGGTAAGCATGGCGACAACATTTGTTCAAAATATGCTCAAAAAATCACCGGAAGAAAAAACTCAAGAATATCGCGCATTTGAAGGAAGAAATTTTATCGGGCCGGATGAGCTTATTACAGATGCGACAAAAGACAGGGTGATGAACGAAAGAAGGCAAAATTTGAAAGATGATGTGATCAGCGGATTGCTGCAGGTTATGGCTTTGCGTTCAAATGAAACCAGAGAAGACGAAAGAATAGATATGATTGCTGACAATGTTGCTGAAGTTGATTATGCTATTACTGCACAAAGATTGGCAAATGAGCAGACTATTCAATCGTTAAAGTTATTGAACAACAATATTTCATTGGAATTATCGACTTTGAAGCTCAAGACTTCTGCTAATATGATGAACCAAGATCTGAGATCTAAAAATCCGGCGAAAAATCCGGGGGAGATTAATCTTGATAACTATATTTTAGATGAAGAACAGCTTATCAAACGCGGATTAGGGAAATAAGTAAGGAGAAAACGCATGAAGAAAATATCTCGATATCTTTTAGCAGTGTTATTGCTTTATGCTTCAGAGGCTTTTGCTTTTGTTATTCCTCCGTGTCCGATTTGTCCGTCTGTTGATTTTGTTAATGATGGGGTGGAAACCGGTAAGGCGTTTATGAAAAAACTCAGAACTATTGCTGACGAGCTTCAAAGGATGAAAGATGAAACCCTAAATGCTATTAAGTCTGCAGGAAATTTAATCGGACTTAATATGCAACAATCGCCGCTTCAAAAAGAAGAGGGGGCGCCCGTTTTGGCAACGGAAAAAGAAATTGCTGATGCTAAAATTGCAGATGTGAGAGATGCAGATTCTGTTGCGACAGCATATCAGACACTCTTTTTGCAATATCCGACAGATTTGTTTGCGAAGTTTCCGTCTGAGCAAAGAGAGGCCATCGTTAATATGTATGACAATAAAAGGGTGGAGTTTGCCAACGATAATATGATGGAACTATCTCTTTCTGTTAGAGATTTGGAGCAAAACAGAATGCCCGCTCTCCAAAAAGAAATTGAAACTTTGTCTGATTGCTATGTTTCCGGAAATGAGGGGGCTTCGGCCTTATGTGAGAGTGCTTCAGCGGCTGATGAGGAGCTTGGAAACTGGGCAAACCAATATAAGCTACAGGGAGCTTATGATAATAATTTGCGCTTTTATCAGGGGCTTGTCGCCTTGAAAGCACAATATGAAAGCGGTGTCGCTTTGCAAAAAGGGGTCAGACCTTTCAATGAAGATGAGCTTAAAAAATCAAAACTCGAAAGTAAAGAAAATATGAGCTATAATATGCATTATCAAACGATAATGACAAGCGGGTTTGCTCAGGCGGTTAAAACGAGTTTGGTTCAGCAAGATGATGTTGCGGCAAGAGCGTCAGAGCCGGCTGAAAAAACGCAGAAAAAAGTTACGAATAAGGCTCTTGCACTTGAAAGAAGCGTGGAGTTTAAGAAGCATACGCCATTTGAAGGGGCAGAGGAGCAAATGAACGCGTTGCCGCTTTTGGACGGGGCTTATGAAATGTTGAGCGAAGCTCAAAAGATGCACAACACAAAGCAACAATTGCCTAATTTGAGAAAGCCCTTTTTGGAATATGAAAAGATGAACGCGTTGCATGATGTTGCAATTGAAAAGCTTGTTGAATCGGAAACTAAAAATAAGACCTATTTTACAAATTTTTATGATGATAAGACAGCAAATGATTTATGGTTCGGAAACGGTTGCGCTTTACGAAAAACAAAGCTCGGTAAAAAGTGTCCGACAGTGACAGGGTGTCAGGGGCCGAAAGATTATGACGACTACTATACATATCATATTATGTGTGCTAAAGATATATATCCTGTGACAGCCTATGAAAAGAAAGACGGGTTATCCGGCTATGTGATTTCAGCCTACAAATTATCTAAAGCCGATAAAATTTTGAATGATGACGGAAAAGTGATCGGATATGTGAATGAGGCAGGTTCGGCTCTTGATTTGTCCGGTAAAAAAATAGGTGTTTTTGATAAAGACGCAAAGACAGCTAAGGATAAAGACGGAAAAATGTTGGGAGCTGTTGTTTCCGCAGGTTTGACGGCAAACGAAGATGAGATTGGGACAGCCGTTATTGATCTGAATATGGAGCCTTCAATCCCTGATATAGATTCAGAGCCTGATTTGACGGCTATGGTGGGTGGTGATGATTTGACAGCGCCATCTGCCGAAGATCAAGCAGAAGTAACTATGCGCGAAGAAAATTTGAATCGTTGGCAAATCGGCTCGGAAGCTTCTAAGCTTGTGGGCGCTGATATGCAAGGGGAACAATCTTTTGGAAAGCCTAAAGGAAAATATCCTGTTTGGGCCGATGAAAAACGTTTTTATAAGCAGTATTTTGAATCAAAGTTTGAAAATTTGCACCTTTATTTGAATTCTCCAAGATTACAGCTCGGTATATTTGATTTGGCAAAATTTGTTAGCGATTCAATGACTGTTGATCAAAAAAGTATTGATGATTTTAATAGTGAAACAGACAATGAATATAAATCAAATATAGATTATTGGCTTAACGAATCTCGCAGAGCACAAACAGCAAATCAAAGAAATACGGCACGTAATCGGGTAAATGCCTTAGAAAAAGAAAGAGATCAAAAGAAGGAAAACTACAAAAAAGAACTGGAAGAATTGCTCAAAACAGAACAGGAAGAAAATGCACGGCATATTGCTCAGTCGAGAAAAGCGTGGGAAAGCGCAGTTAATGATTATGAAAGTTCAAGTCCGCTCTTAGAGCTGCAGACAGCTCAAAGCAATGAGAAAAAACAGATGAAAGATGCTTTTGATCGGAATATTCAAGATTTGGAAAAGCAAAAGGCGAAATTATATGCCCAAATTGATGAAAAATTTGAGATCTTGAATGAGAAAAAGAAAAAATATAATGATTTGAAAAGCGCTGAAAAAGATGCTCAAGAGGGCGCGGCTGCCGAAGAGGAAAACATTAAACGAATTGACGAAAGAAAGCAAAAAGACCCATCGTATGTGACAGAGCTTGCAGGGCATGTCGGGATGCGTGATAAGGCTATTGCCCGCAAAACACAATATGAACAAGATTTGAAAAAAGCGCAAGAGGATTCTAAAGATGCTTTGGAGGGGGTTGATGTTTTGCAAGATGATATGAGCCGCTTGAAAAAGCAGGTTGAGCAAATCGACCAAAAGATAGAAAAACTGAAACAGGATTATATTGTTAAAGCCGTTAAAACAGAGTATGAACAGCACGAGGCAATGAAAAAAGCTTTGAAAAACAGAGCAGCAAGAATACCGTTGATGTCTCCCTCGCTGTTGCTTGGCGCGACTAAGACATTGTCACCGATTTATGCAATCAGTACGGCTATGCTTGAGAAATTTAAGGAAAATGCCGATCTTGCAGTGACAAAGGCTCATTTGGCGCTGACACAAATGGGTGATAAATTATATGATGCGGATAACTATAATGCTATTCATCGAATTCATAAACAAATGTTGAATGATATGAAAACAGGGGAAGGCTATCAGCTCGCGGAACAGGTTCTTTCAGGACTCAATGTTTCTAATGCTCTGTTAATGGGTAAAGTCGGCTCAATGATGTTTTCAATTATACTCGGATCAGAAGACGAATATGAAAAAGAAGATACGGTTTATATGGTGACAATGGATGGAAGACAAAGAGACTTCTATGCAATGAAGAGAATTTCGCCAGAAAGAACAGCGCCTGTTAGGGAAGTTTTCCACTTTGATATAACAGATTATGATGCTATTTTGAAAACAAACCCGATTCTTAAGGTTACGCCATTACCAATTTTGAAAAAGCCACAAACCACCAAAGAAGAGTTTTTAAAATTCGGTCAGGCGATACCGGCTATTTGGCGAAAAATTTTGGAGCCGAAGGGATTTGAAGAAAGAGATGTTGATATTGAAGATATTATCGGAAAATCAGACAACGGATCAAAAGCATTTTTGGAAGCAAAAGGTGAAAAACCTGTTACGGGCGTTGGTGAGCTATCCATTTTCTTTAAATATGATGAGGGGTTGACCTTTACGGACGCAATTTTTGAGCTGGCAGAGTTTTTTGACAAAGCAGAAAAAGAAGACAGTAAAATCAAAGAAGAAGATATCAAAGAAAATGAAAAGAAAATGCTCGCAAGAAACCAAATCGGTGATTATTTGCAGTTTATGGATTTGGAACAAACCTATAAAACACAAATTAACCAACTCAAAGTCAAAGTTGATGAAAGCAAACGCAGTATCGGGGGTGTTTTGGAAAAGGTTTATTGTCCGTATAAAAAGAAAGAAGTCGGTTATATTAAAGAAGCCGATATGAGAAGTAAAATCGTTTCAACGGAATATATTGCCGATGAAGAAACATATCAGGCAATCGCAAAATGTTTGGATGAGGGTAAGAATATGTTTATCAAGGAGGCTTTAGCTTTGCTTGCCGAGCTTCCGACAAATTTAAGCGACTATATTGTTGAGCGAAAAGAAAAACTTGATAATATGATCAAAGCACTTCAAATGGATAATGAAGAACTGGTTCAGCTCTCGGACAATACTGAGGCAAATGATGAACTTGCGCAAGATATCAAATCAAAGAGAACGGACGGTTCTGTTGTCGGAAGGTATGACGAGGAAGCTCAATCAGAATTTGAAAAGAATATGGATCAGTTTGAAGAGCCTTATCTTGCAAAATATTTTTAAGAGGTTGGTAGATAGTCTATGGTAGATACATTAGAGAACGGACAAAAAAAACTCGCAATTTCCGATGCAAATAAAAATGCAAAATATCACTATGTGACAGAGGAAGGAGAGAGAAAAACACTTAAAGAAGCTTATTACCAATGGGTTTCAAGGCTGACAATGCTACTGTGTATATTATCACTATTGTTTTTTACCACCGCATCTTTGGTTTTGTTTCGGATGGCGCCGCAAGTGAGTGTTGAGCCTTTTTTGATTATTAAGCAAGATAATTCAGAATCGATGGTGCGTTATGAGGTTATTGCTTACGATATGGCATCACGCAACCAGATGATGGAGACGTTTATTCGTCAATATGTGATGATGCGCAATAATATTTTGTTGGATGAAAGAGAAATGCAATCAAGGTGGTTTGCCGGCGGTATTGTGAATTATATGTCGATGCCGGATGTGTATATTGCATTTAATCATGAAACAGTCAGCGCGTTGTCTAAATACATAAAAGACGGCGCGGTTCGTGATACGGAAATTATTTCGGTTAGCAGAATCGGTGGAGAAAAAAGTCCGGTGTGGAAAGTGGATTTCAGGACATATGATTTGCAAAAAGACAGGGATACCGGTGTTGATGGTCGGCTTGTCTTAAAGACGCATTATTGGACAGCTTCAGTGACGGCATTTTTCATTCCTCAGAGGATATTTATGGCCAAAAGGTTTATGAATCCGCTCGGATTTACGGTGACGAGGTATTCGCAGACTGAGGTCGAAATCCTGTAAAACGCGTATAACAGCTTATCTAAAGCGATTTTCTTTCGTCTCGCAAAATTCACGTACCTTTTTGTACGCTAAAATTTTGCTCGCTTTGAAAATCACTTTATCTAGCCCATTCTCCGCGTTTTTAAGAGCTCGTATAACAGCTTATCTAAAGCGATTTTCTTTCGTCTCGCAAAATTCACGTACCTTTTTGTACGCTAAAATTTTGCTCGCTTTGAAAATCACTTTATCTAGCCCTTTCTCCGCGTTTTTAAGGGTTTATATAACTTGAACAAAAAACTTATGATCATTAAAAACTTTCTTTAATATATGTTAATCTTTTCAGTTTATGGTAGACTATAACAGATTTCCGATTTGTTGATAAGTTGGGGATTTGGTGGTGTTCATGTTAGACTTTTTAAAATAAAGAGTATAACATGAGGATTATAAAATATAGAAGGAACATGAATATGTTTAAGAAGTTTATTTTATGCCTCGCTGTTGTTATGGTTTCGAGCTGTGGTTCTTATTATGAACCGGAGCCTGTCGGGGTTGGTAAAGATGTAAACGAATTAAAGCTTTCGCCTTGTGCTTGCATCGAGGTTGAGCTCATTAAAGAACTGCCGGACTGGTTTGTGGCAATGATATAGGAAAAAGCAATGGCTGATCAATTAGGCGTAAACAATGTTCAACAACAACTGATAGGGCAACAAAGGTCACGCGGTCCGCAAAGGCCTGTTCGTGCACGTTCGGCTGATGCAGTTGTTGTTAACGCTTCGGAAAAGCGTTATCTGTGGACGGCACGTGCCTTTGCGGTGATTGTTGCAATTAGTTTATGCTGCAATTTAGTATTAATTTTAGCCATTTCACAACTTGTGCCTCTTTATCGGGTAGAGCCGTTTTTGCTCACCTTTGAAAATAAAGAAGAACAAATTTATGACATTCAACCTCTTGCTGGTATGATTGACCGAAAAGCCATTACGGAAGTTTTTGTGCGCGAATATGTTTTGTTAAGATCCGCTTTCGTGAATGATGTTAAAGAAATGGAAGCGCGTTGGATGCCCGGTAGTTCGCTCCAAGAAATGTCTTCTTCTGCCGTGTATCAGGCATTTTTGGATAAAACAGCAAAAAGAGCTCTTGATATTATTAGGACAAAAGGGCTAATCAGGGTTGCTCGTATTATGACAATCAATGAATTAGGACGCGGGTTGTGGCAGGTTGAATACGAAACACGTGATATGTATCCGGATTCAACGGCACCGCAGATAGATTATTGGACGGCATCACTTAGAGTGACGTATCGTAAGAAAACGGTTAAATATGGCGAAAGATTGAATAATCCGATCGGGTTTACCGTGACATCTTATTCACTTTCACACAATAAGGCCAATTAGAAAAGGAAAACGCAAATGAAACGTTATTTGTTAAATATGTTATTGGTTTTGGGATTGTCTGCTTTGGGCGCCAATGCACACGCGCAAGCAACAACTGCCAGCTTGGATCAGAGCGCAAATCAATCACAGGGGCAATATCAGCCGATGAACTTGGATTATGCCGGCATGGGTTCGCTCGGGATGATGCAGAGCGCTTGGCTTGATCCGTTGCAAAATTTGGGCGAAGGACAAACGAAGCCGGCATATTCGAAATATTATTGGTCGCCGGATTTGGTTTTGCCTGTGCGTGTCAGAACGGGTATGTTGACTTTGATTAATTTTCCGGAGTGGGAGCTTTTGGAAAATGTTTATATCGGTGATGAAAGCACATTTAACGGGGAAATAACGGGCCCGAACACGTTGCTCTTGTATCCGGCTCCGGGTTCAACGACAGTTGGTGTTGACACGAATGTGATGGTTTTTGGCAGATCGGGCAATAAATATGTGTTTTATGTGAGAAGTGAAGGTGTGAACACGGAAAGACTGACAAACTCTGTGATTGATATAGAGGTTGTAGACAGTCAAAAAAAAACAGTAGGTTCGGGAAGCGGTAGTGGTAGCGGTATTGGCGGCAGATTAAACGCCAGCACATATGGTGGTGCAGGAAATAAATCAGTCGATTCGACATTTACACGTCGTTATCAGAAGGAAGATTGGATTCAAAGTATTCCGCTTGATCCATCGCAAATGAAATTTGATGTGGAAGTTTATGTGCCAAATCCGGAGGATGTTGTTATTGCGCCGGAAAGAGTTTGGCGTGATGATATTTTTACATATATTGATTTGGGTGAAAAAGCGCTTAATATGGTTCAACGCCCGATTGTGACATTGATTGTTGAGCGTGTGGAAACACCGGTCGGCTTCAGGGCAAAAGGCCCGAACAACAGATTGATTGTTGTTGAAGGCGTTGGAGATATGGTTTTAAGAAATGGAAAACGTATTGTTTGTTTGAAGTTGCGCAGAGCTGACGACAGCGGTATTTATAATATTCATGCAGATACAAATGATTGGGATGTTCCGGCGCCGCTTCCGGAAGGCAAGAATGGTTCGGGAAAAGATTCAAAAGTACAAGGATTTAATTTGAGCGGAGGCACAATGGATGAGAAATCTGCAAGTATGTGGCAAACTGCCGATCCGTCACTTGTCGGTGAATATAATATCAGTGTTGGTAAAAATGGTGAATTGCTTGTTCCGGAATACGCTTTCCAAAACGGTGGATCAGCTGTTAATGGTGGAGCAGAAGGTTACCGGACCATGTATAAGCTTCAGCCGGGTGAGAGCAAGGTTAACTTGCCATCGTCACTTTCGGGTTACAAGTATGGTGACGGTTTTGAAGGCGAAGGTGCAGCAAGCATTTCAGTTGAATTGGGCACAGATGCTGATGTTTCGAATTTGGAAAGTTTGTGGAGCGGATTGTCGAGAAAATATGCATCTGTGTTGAAGGGATATCAGCCGTTCTATTCTGTTGATGCGCCGGCGGACGGACAGGGCAAAGAGTTGTTCCACTTAAGGATTGGCCCTGTTGATTCTATAGATACAGGCGATGAAATATGCAGCCAACTTGGCAGAAATGGTGTTTTCTGCAGTGTGATAAGGATTCAATAAATAAGGGAAGCAGATGAGTAAAGAGCCGCTACAATTAACACATTCAGAACGTTATGTTCGAAAAACAAACCGCATTATATTGATTATCGGTATTGTTTCTTTTGTTGCTTTTTTGTTCGGGCTTATTTTACTCTTTTCAAGCAGAGCCCCTCAAGATGACTATCAAGAACCGGTGTTCACGGCAGATGATGATGTGTTGAGCGAGGAGTTGGATACGAATAATCTGCTTTCAAATGAAATAGAGTTTGACACGATTGATTCGTCTGAGCTCCCGATTACAACGACACCAAACCCGATTAATATGGGACAGGTTGTTTTAGGTACGGAAGCAAAAAATGTTTTAACAATAGGGACAAACGGCAAATCAGCCATTCATATTGTTTCGGTTAAACTTGCTGAGCCCCCTTTTGACGGATTTGTTTTTCAAGATAACTGTACAAGTGCCGAACTGAGAGGAAATCAGACTTGCAACATTGTGATGAGTTGGTCACCGGTTATTGCGGGTAATGTGCAAAATAATTTTATTGTTTCGTGGCATGAGGCAAATTTGAGTGCACAAAATGCTAAGGCGCAGAAAATTCCCGTTGATGGAAATGCCATTACGAAAGAAGAATGTAATTTTTGTGATGTCGGATCAAACAGTTTGGTTGATACTGACGCTTCGAGCATAGATAAACGTCAGGTTGCATATGGACCGAGCGGTGAAAAAATAGGCTATGTTGATGAAAACGGCTATGTATATAATGATGGTGGGCAAGTTATCGGACGTGTGAATACGGACGGTTTGGTTGTTGATAATGACGGGAATATTATCGGTGTTGCAGGCAATAAAAAACTTATTTATGATGATGACGGAAAAGTTATCGGTTTTGTTTCAAATGACGGAACGGCCTTTGATACACAAGGAAATGTTATCGGTAAGATGCTTTCTGACGGAACAGTTGTTGATAGCAACGGAAGCGCTTTAGGCAGAGTTGTTGAGGCGGGTTTGGTTTTTGATGCAGATGGCAATGTGATTGGTAAGGTGCAAGATGACGGAACTGTTCTGGACGATGAGGGAAATGTTATCGGACGTTTAAATGCTGACGGTTCGGTTGTTGATATGAACGGGCGTGTTATCGGACATGTGAGCAGATCTGGGAAAACAGTGATTGATGACGATGGTAATTCATTGGGTGTTGTTTTGCCGGATAATTCGATTATTGATCAGAATGGTAATATTGTTGGAAAAGTTGATGAAAATGGTGATGTTTTTGAAACGAAACAGAAAATTATAGGGGCTCTCGGCAATGATCGGCAAGCTGCTTATGATGAAAATGGAAATGTTATAGGTTATGTTGATGAAAACGGGGCTGTTATTGACGAAAATGGTAATGTTATCGGGAGAGTGTTAGAAGACGGTAGCGTGATTAATTTGTCCGGTGATTTGATTGGACGAACGGGAGAGAATCCGGTTTATGATGAAAACGGGCGGGTTGTTGGCTTTTTAGATAAAGACGGAAACGCTATCAACTTTAAAGGCGAAAGAATCGGCTCGCAATTGTTAAAAGACGCAATTTCTGATAATGATGGTAATGTGATTGGGATGGTAGCTGACCAAAAAGTTTATGATGAAAACGGGAATTTAATCGGTCGTGTTGATCGAAATGGAAATGTGTTAGATGAAAACGGGAATTTAATCGGTCGCGTCAGAGGTGACGGAAAAGTTGTGAATTTGCAAGGTGAGGTGATAGGTCAGGCAGCTTCTGAAATTGCGTATGATGAAAACGGCAAGGCAATTGGGTTCGTTGACAAAGACGGAAATGTTGTCGATTTTAAGGGCAATAGAATCGGTAAAGTCAGAGAAGATGGAACCATTGTCAATGACAAGGGTGAAGTTGTGGGAAGAAGGGCTTCGGAAGTTGTTTATGATGAAAACGGCAATGTTGTCGGGTATATTGGTCAGGACGGAAAAGTAACGGATTTTAATGGAAATGTGATTGGAGAGCTTCAAGATGATGGAACCGTTGTTAATGACAAAGGTGAAATTATCGGCAGAAAAGCTTCTAAGCTTGTTTATGATGAAAACGGCAAGGCAATAGGAATTGTCGGTAAAGATGGAAAAGTAACCGACTTTAAGGGCAATGTAATCGGGCAGCTTCGAGATGATGGAACTGTTGTTGATGATAGAGGCGAAATTATCGGCAGAGCATCTGAACGAACTTTGTATGGTGTGGATGGTTCTGTTAAGGGATTTGTTGATCAAGATGGTAATGTGATTGATTTTAAAGGAAATGCATTAGGGCATCAGGTTGCTGCTGGAACGATTGTCGGAAGTGACGGAAAAGTTATAGGGCAGGCACCAAAAGAATTGATATTTAATGACAAGGGTGAAGCGATAGGGTATATTGATGGGAATGGTAATGTTGTTGACTTTAAAGGTAATGCAATCGGCAAGCTTCAAGATGATGGAACAGTGGTCGATTTTCAAGGTAATGTGATTGGTAAAAAATCAAGCCAAAACGTGAAAAAAGCGCAGACCGCATATGATAATGACGGCAATGTGATAGGCTATGTTGATGAAAATGGTAATGTTCTCGATTTTGAAGGTCGGGTTTTAGGCAAGATGTTGCCTGACGGTTCGCTTATAGATGAAAGCGGAAATTTAATAGGAAAAGCAGGTGGTGTTACAAATTTTGTGACGGATGAAACGGGTAAGGTTGTCGGTTATGTGAATGATAAGGGCGAAATTGTTAATAATGTTGGTGAAGTTGTCGGTCGTGTAGACGATAAAGGTAATTTGATTGTTGATGAGATGGTCAGGACAGGCTCCATTGTGCAAACAAATCTCGTGCCGGTAACACCATCGGGTGAAATCTTGGGAACAATTTCTGAAACGGGCGAGGTTATCAGTAAGAGAGGACAAATTGTCGGTCGGGTTTTGCCGAATGGTTTGATTAAAGATTTGAATGGTTCAAAAATCATTGCAAAAGGCATTGAAGGAGGAACAATTGTCGGTTGGGGATGTTCAACTGTCGGCGTTTTAGATAAAGAAGGGATTTTGGTTAATGGCGTATTAAATGAAAACTATCGTATTTATCCTGACGGCGGTGTTTATAATGAAAACGGTCATTTCTTAGGGGCTTCTTTGCCGAAAGGTAAAGTTTTTGATGATGAATGTAATGAGTTGGGTTTTGTTGACCCGACAGGATCTGTTATCGGAAATAGAAAATCATATGTCGGATGTGTTAATCCGGATGGAAAAGTTTTGAACTCGGCAGGAGAAATTATCGGCAGAGTTGGAAAATATCATGTTGCGCTCGATACTTCAGGGCGCGTTATGGGCAGTTTGAATGCAAACGGTAATGTCGTTTCCGGAATGCTTTCAAAGGTTGGATGTGTTGATTTTTACGGCGATGTGTTTAATAATGACGGGGCATATGTCGGAAAATTGAGCGAAGGATATTATGCTTTTGATTTGAAAGGTCAGCTCTTAGGAATTTCTGATAGAGAAGGGAAACTCAATTTACCGAAATATCCGGGAGCGCGTGTCTTTTTACATAAATATCTTGTTAATGCACAAAACAGAATTGTCGGTGTTGTGTTGCCTGAGCGAAATGTGATGGTCAATGCAAACGGCGAACTTATCGGGCATTTGTTTGCGGATGGTTATGTCTATGCAGATAATGGTGCGCCGATTGAAAAAATGCATGGGGACGGATTAAGTTTTTATGAAGGTGTTTTAGCGCGCTTGATGCCAACAGGTACGGTTATTGATCAAAATGGTGAAGTTAAAGGTTTTGTTGATTATGATGGACAGGTTGTGAGCCGGTTTGGTGAAAACTTCGGGCGCGTTGACACGCTTGGACGTTTCTTCGACTCTAACGGCAAATACAGCGGCGCAGTTGTAAAACAAGGGGCGGCAGTATCTTATGACGGATCATATTTAGGGTATGTGAATGCAGAGGGTAAGGTTATTGCCTTGAACGGTGAGGTTGTTGGTCGCGAAATGCCGGACAGGTTGGTGAAAAACTTAAACGGTGATGTTGTCGGCGAGGTGATTGAAGAGAGTGTGTTAGTTGATTTGTCCGGTAATTATAGTGCTTATATGAACGAGCGCGGTGAGATTTTAAATATGATCGGGAAGACAATTTCAGCTATTTTACCGGGCGGGCAAACCGATAAGAATATGAGTGTTTTGAAAAGAGGAACCGTGATTAACTTTAACGGACAGGTGATTGGTGCTGTTTTGCCAAACGGGGAGGTTATCGGCCAGAAAAATTCAAAAATCGGTCGCGTTTATCAGGACGGTAAGGTCTTAAACGAAGACGGGCGTTTGATTGGTGAAGTTTTGAGCGGTGACATTGTTATCAGCAATGATGATAAGGTTTTTGGTTTTGTGGCATTTGACGGATCTGTTCGCTCAAATGACAACAGACAGATTGGCAGGGTGCTCTCGGGCGGACTTGCTATTGATAACCAAAACAACATTATTGGTCGGACCTTTAAGCTTGGTGCTTCGGTGCTTTCAGGTGATGGAAAATATTTAGGATATTTGGCGCATGATGGTTCGGTTATGAATGTGAAAGGTGAAAATATCGGGTATTTGAAGAGTAACGGTTCGTTTATTGATAAAGATAAAAGAGTGGCAGGGTATGCTCTGCAAGAAGTTGCCGAGAATCGGAGGAATTAATTAAATGAAAAAAATATTTAAATGTTTGAAAATCAGCTTTGTTTTGCTCGTATTGACAACGACTTTCGCAAGAGCACAAGATATTACGGCAGTGGATTTTAAGGGCGAAGTTATCGGTAAGGTTATTCCTGACGGAACGGCAATTAATTTTAACAATGAGATTATCGGACAACTGACGGCTGACGGTTTTTTAGTCAATGGAAAGGGCAATATTGTTGGTGGTATTGTGCCGCAGGGTTTTGCTGTTTCTAATGATCATAAATATTTGGGAAAAGTTTCAAATGACGGAACGGTTCGTCTGCCTTCAGGAAAAGTTGCCGGCAAGGTTTTGCCGAATGGTTTGGTTGTTGATGAGTTTTATGAAGTTGTCGGCAGCGTTTTATCGACAGGTATTGTTTATAACGATTTAGGCAATGCTGTCGGTCGTTTGGCAGGTAATGGTTCATACATTAATTTTGAAGGACAAAATGTTGGTTTTGTTTCGCCTTCCGGATATGCCTACAGACAAACGGAATCGGGCTATGCTTTGGATGGTAAGTTGATTTCTGCCAAGATGGTGATTTCTTTAGAAGGAGATTTTGTGGGAAGTGTTGCGCCCGGTGGCCAAGTTGTTGATTTTGATGGCAATGTTATTGGCAAGCTGCATGCAAATGGTTATGTGTATAATAATTCGGGCAAAATTATCGGGCGGACGGTTAAATCTGCATATGCTTTTGACAATAAGGGCACGTATTTAGGATTTGTGAGCTACAACGGAGAGGTGTTAAATAAAGGTAAAACCGTGGCAAAACTCCGTGCGGATAATAGGGTTTCTGATTTGAAAGGGCAAGTTATCGGCTTTATTGTGGATATGAATGCGGTTGCTTTGACGATGGAAGGAAAGTATTTGGGTTATGTTGCCCCGAATGGTGAGGTTTTGAAAGGTTCTGAAATCGTTGGCAAAGTCGGTGCACGTGGAAAGGTTTATACAAATCAAGGTCGGGTTATCGGGCAAGTTGCTGAACGCGGTCCGGTGTTTGACCATTTGGGGAATGTGAAAGCTGAAGCTATGCCGAACGGACAAGTTGTTTCGTTTGCGGGTTCGGTTTTGGGCTTTATGAAGGGAGCTGATGCATTTGACAATGTCGGGTTTATGATGGGACGAGTGATGTTGCCGGCATTGGTTATTAACTCAACACAAGATATTTTAGGATTGACGGGTGTTGGCTCGGATTTCGTTTTGGGAAGCCAAAAGCTTAAAGTTTCACCTTTGGGATATGTTTGGACAGCCGATAATGCACTTGCCGGGTCTTTACTTCCTTTATCGCCGATTTATACAGAAGACGGAGATTTGTTGGGTTATGTGGATGTGAACGGTGGAGTGAGTGCGCTTGGTTTTGAAAATTTAAAATTAAAAAACAATGGGACGGTTGTTGATGCGCAAAATGATATTAAGGCGCGTCAAATTGATCCGCTATGGGTTCTTTTGAATGATAAAACAAAGTCGGTCGATCTTTCTCAAACGAATGTTGTTTATGACTCTGAAGGCAATCTTCAAGCAAAGATTGTTCCGGAATATGTGCTTGTCGGCGGAGGTAAAAATACTTTGATGCCTGTTATCGGGCAAGCCGGAAGTTTGGGGAGCATTATTCTTGGTTTGCGCGGAGATATGGTTGGATATGTTAATGAAAACGGTGTTATTTTTAACGGATCCAAAGAAGTCGGATCGATTGTTTCAGACGAGATTGCTTTGAGCAAGAAAAATGCTTATATTGGAGCGAGTGTTCCTTTGAGGCCGGTCGTCAATGCAAATTGTGGGGTGCTAGGTGTTGTGTCTACGCGCGGTGAAGCTCGTTCGGGCAGGGACAATGTTTTGGGACAGGTCATTGTCAATGGTCAGATCATTTCTGAAGTTGGGCAAAGCATTGGACATATTGCATTAAACGGGCCGGTTTATGATTTTGGCGGCGCGATGATAGGTGTTGCCAATGAAAAAGGACAAGTTTTAGATGATGACAGACAAATTGTCGGTTGCTTGGATGCGCGCGGTCGTTTATATGAAGATGGTGTGATTTTTAAGGGGCATTTGGTTCAAAATGATATGGTTATGAGTTTTGAAAACAATGTTATCGGTCGTATCAATTTTAAGAATCAGTTTATAAATAATGAAGGTGAAATTGCCGGCTATTTGACACCTGATGGGACAGTTGTTAATGAAAAGAACAAAAAACTCGGTGTTATCTTCAAATATAAGGTTGCATTTGACAGAGATAATAATTTTGTTGGGTATGTGACACCGGATGGACAAGCCATTAATGATAAAGATGAAATCTTCGGGTTGGTAACAAATGATGGATTGATTGTTTCTAAAAACAAAGCGGTTGGTTATGCTTTATATGATTTATATGTCTATGATGAAAGAGGCAATGCAATCGGTTATCTGACCAAAAACGGAACAGTTATGGACTTTGTGGGGCAAAATATCGGGAAAGCAGACAGAGGCTTTTTGGTTTCGAGGGAAGGACGTTTGATTGGTCGCGGCAACAGAGATTATTTTGTCAGGGATAAACAAAATAATGTATTGGGCGAGATTTTGCTTACAAATAAAGTGGTTGCAACTGACGGAAATATTATAGCAACGGTTTCAAACAGTGGTGATGTTCGTGATGATACAGGAAAAATGCTCGGAGTGGCAAAACCATTGCAATATTATGTGATTAAAGAAGGACAGGCACCTGCTTGGGCAAAACAGCCGGATTCTCCGATTCAGGTTGAGCCGATAGAGACACCAGAGCCAGTTGGGGAAGAACCGTTGAAGTCGCACAGTCAAGAGGTGATAGGTATTGTTGTTTCGCCTGAAGGAAGATACCTTGGCGATTTGCTTGAAAATGGCATCATTATTGACGCGACAGGCAATGAAATCGGACATGAGGAAAACGGTGTTGCTTTAGATATTAGCGGCAATGTTATCGGAAGTATAGAATCTGCTGATAAAAAAGAAGAGAAAGAGATTCAAAAGCCGAAAATTGAGACGCCGTCAACGATGTTTTTGCCGCCGGATGCTTATGGAACTTCTGATCAGCCCACAAATTTGGGGCCTGGCGGGGGGCATGGTCCGGGCGAAAGATATGATCCGATGCGTTCGTATGTTTTGTCGCAAGCCCAAAATGCGAGAGTTGGTGATGTTCGTGTCGGGAAGTTAACTTCTAATGTTAAGACGTCTTCGTTTGATGGATATCAGGATAACTGGGACAATTCAAATTTTGTTGTATCTTCTTGGCGTGTAGATATGAGCGAAATGATTTTGGCTGATAAGCCGATTCCTGCCGTTTTAGCCAGAACAATCATGGAAGGGAGTGCAAGTTCGGGTGTGCCGATTACAGCTATTGTTGAGCGCAATGTTTATGCGGAGGATGGCAGAAATATTGTTATACCGGCAGGAAGCCGCGTGATGGGCGAATCAGGCGGAGGTGCTTCGGGCGGTAA
>DPKR01000137.1 GCA_003542415.1 Alphaproteobacteria bacterium
AGTGAGAGTGGGGCGATTGTTGATGCAAAAAACGACAATGGACGTACGGCTTTAATGTTGGCTGCAGAGCTTACTGAAGATCCCAAAATTATCACAACATTGGTTAAAAATGGTGCTGCTGTGAATATTGAAGATAATGATGGATATACAACACTGATGCATGCTGCAGTACATAATCAAAATCCAGAAATCATTACTACATTGATTAAGTACGGAGCAAATGTAAACAAACAAAATGTTATGGGTAAAACAGCTTTAATTACCGCTGCCGAAAGTAATCAAAATCCTGAAATTATTATGGCATTAATTAAAAATGGTGCTAATATTAATGCTAGAGCTCCTAAATGGGGAATAGTCCTCCCATTCATGATACAAAGTAGCACATCACCTTTAACTAATAATAAAGTTAATTTTCAAGATAAAGAAAATATAGGTGCAACAGCTTTAATGGCGGCAGCTGCTTTGAACCAAAATCCTGATATCGTTACTACTTTAATTATGAATGGCGCAAATGTAAAATTAAAAAACGTAGATGGTAAAACGGCTTTAGATTATGCAAAAGATAATTCATATATTTATAATACAAAAGCTTATTGGCTTTTGAGTGATAAAATGTATGAAGATGAAATCAATTAAGGATTATCCCCATCATCACTCGGATAGAAAAAATCCGAGTGTTTTTTTTCAAATTTGCTCTTGCAATTTTTAAAAGAAGGCTTATAATAAGCTCATAAATAAAGCAGGTTTGTTTTGTTGAAGTGCCTGCGGTTTATTTCCAAATAAATACATTTTTTTAATTTTAACCAAAGCCGTTAAGGCTTGATTTTAGGTGTTTTGATATGAAAAAAAACAATAATAAGTTTCGTGGTAATAACAACAATAATAACAATATGTATAACTTAAACTATCGATTCGACAGTGTCAGTCCGGCAGGAAAATTTTCGGGCACGGCGCTCGATTTGATCAAACGTTATAATGAGCTTGCCAAAGAGGCGCACGCTTCAGGCAACTATGTGGAGATGGAAGTTTTTCGCCAATATGCCGAGCACTATCGCAAGATTGTGACCGAAATCAACGAACGCAAGGCGGCAAATCAGACTCAAAATCAACAAACCAAGGCAGAGGAAAATCAAGAGCAACAAGCCGCATCTTCTTCTGAACAAAATGCAACGGCACAAGCTCAAGCTTCAACAGAACCGGCAACAGATCAAGCCATCACGCAACAGCCTTTGTCATTAAAGAAAAAAACTTTGAAAATTGTTGAAGTCAAAGAAAACGACAATGTGATCAAAGAGGCTGAAACAGATAAGCCCAAACGCACCTACAAACGCAAGACAAAAGAAGAACCGGCAGAAGCTGCCGCTGTTTAATGATGCAAAGACAAAGGAAGAAGATGATGGTGTTCTTTTTGGGCATGCTTATTCTTGTTGTTGCGGCAATTGCGGTATCATACAAAACATTGACGGGATATACTTCATTTTCCGCTTTTTCAAAGGTTTTGATTTTGCTTGTTCTTACGGTATCTTGGTTTTCGCCGATGTGGCTGAGATGGGTTAGGAACGGTTCTGAATTTTTAAACGGAACATTTTATGACATTGCCTATAAGCTCGGCTATTTTATGATGGGGTTTGTGCTCATTTTGACAATGATGCTTATATTGCGCGATGTGCTGTGGTATGTGGTTTATTTTATCTCAAGGATAAAGGCACTCAATCCGGATAATGCGCATGCCATCAATGTTGCCAATTTGATCACTGTTTTGTTGGCGCTAATGGCCTCGTTTTATGGGGTTTATGAGGCGCATAAAACACCGGATGTAAGGCAAATCAATATTTCAGATAATCGCATTAAAGAGCCCTTAAAACTGGTGATGGCGTCTGATTTTCATATCAACCAATCAACGCCCGTTTGGCATATTCAAAAAATGATAAACATCATCAACAAACAAAATCCGGATTATATTTTGCTCGTGGGCGATATTGTGGATGATGAGCCGGAACGCACAATTGAAAAGTTCAAAATGCTTGAAGCTTTGAAAGCAAAAAAGATTTATATTTCACTCGGCAATCATGAATTTTATCACAAGCCTTATGCATGGATGATCGAATTCAATAATTTGGGTTTTGAAGTGTTGCACAACACGGGTGAAAAAATTGAAAACACGGGCGTTTATGTTGGCGGTGTGCCAGATGTTGGCTCAACAAGTGTGAACTACGACAAAGCTTTTTATGAAGCGGGAGAGACATATAAAATTTTGCTCTCTCATGCACCGACCGATTTTAAGGATATCGACAAGACAAAGTTTGATATTCAGCTCTCAGGACACACGCACGGCGGGCAAATTTTTCCGTTTCAATATATTACAAAACGCGCAAATGACGGCTATTTAGCGGGGCTTTATGAAACAGATGATGCTGACTTGTTTGTTTCGCGCGGCGCAGGCTATTGGGGGCCGCCAATGCGAATTTTGGCAGAACCTGATATTGCTGTTTTGAATTTGGAGCCTTCAAAATAATGTGTTTGAATTTTGAAGAAGGTATGAAGATTGCTTTTGAATTTGATGTTTCAACCGCAAAAGATTGTGCGGTGGTTTATAGCATCAGTTTTTTGAAAACTGCTGAAAACAGAGATAAAGCTTATGCTTATGTGAAAGCAAATAAAGGGTGCAAAACTTTAGATGATACACCGTGTGGCAAAACACTTTGTGAAAAAGGGTATCAGGCAACAAATGAAGTTGCAACAGATGAAATTAAAAAAATTTGGAAGGTAGCATCTGAACGTTTTATCAAATCTGCAAACGGCAATTTGACGGCATTTGCAGACGGTGCAGATGAGCGCAGCACTTTTTGCACAGTTGAAATGCCGGCAATACTCAAAAACGAAAAAATCAAAACAATCAACGGAATTGAGAAAGTTGAATATTTGAAAAAATTCCGAAAATAACACTTGCATTTTAAAACAAAAAAGCTTACAAAGAGGCTTTGATATATCAATTTAATTTTAGGAGAATTTATATGCCTTCAGTTGTTAACGATAGCTGCATTAAATGCAAAGCTTGCGCAAGCGTATGTCCGGTTGATGCTTTTCATGAAGCAGAAAATCAACTCGTTGTGAATCCGGATGTTTGCATCGATTGCGGTGTGTGCATTTCTGAATGCCCGCAAGAAGCAATTTGCAACGATGCAGATGCTGATCCTGAAGTTGTTAAGTTCAATGCTGAGCAAGCAAAAGTTTGCCCGAACGCTAACGACTAATTTTTTAGACGAAATGAAAATAAAAACCTCAAGCAAAGCTTGAGGTTTTTTGTTTTTCTAAAAAAACATGGCTTGTGCTGTTGCGCCATTGATGACATTGAGCTCTTGAACCAAGCGCTCAACATCGGCGGGGATTGTGTCCATCACAACATGTATCAGACGAATATTGCGTTTTTCATATGGCAGACCCAAGCGGCTGACAATGCAATCTGAAAAGTGGTGCAAAAGGGCATTAACTTCGGGGATTTTGCTGAAATCTTCAATTTTGATGCCTAAGGTTGCAAGCTTTCTGTTCATGAATTTTCTCCTTTATCTAAAGTTGATGGTTGCTCACCGTTTAAGTTATGTAAAAATTGTTTTTCCATTTTCAAATATTGATCCAAGAGCCATTTTGAGCGGCTGATGATAAAGAGAGATATCATCAGCAAAACAAAAGTCATTTTGGTGTTTTCGGTCAAAAATTGGTGCACGGCCGTCATAATAAAAAACATCACAAGCAAAAGCCTGAAACTTGTTAAAACCAAAAGCGGCAGGCGGTTAACAGGCCTTGCATACCACAAAACAGCATAAATTTTTGCGATGCGTTCGTTTGAAATGAGTAAATTTTTAACTGTTTCCTTGTTGTCTTTCAAAACATTTTTGAAAAGAGATTGGTTTGAAGGAAGGCAATTTTCATCGTTACCGTTTTCTTTGCAATTCGGCAAAGCATCTTTCGGAGGCGCTTTTCTTAAATGGAGCTTTACAAGAAGGGCATTGATGCTGTCAACAACAACCAAATTCCACCCGATAAGCCCTTTCAAAAACGGAGACATCACAAGCAAAACAAGACCCGTTAAGATAATTCGCATCGGCACATTTGGCAAATAGAGGCTCGCAAACGGGCGAACAACCTGCGAAAACAACGCAATGATGGCATATAAAATCAGTGAAAACAAAATGATGCGGATAAAATAGCTCTTAAACAATGCTCGCCAGAGTTTTTCTTCTGTCATGGTTGTGACCTCTGATTTTGTTGCTTGATCAATATAATCACGCCATTTTTGAGGCAAAATCCGATCAAGAAATTTGTAGGCCTTCGGCGCAGAATTGATCATAATCGGGGTTAAAAATGTGGTGATGACTGAAACAGCGACAATAATTGGATAAACAAAAGGATCTAAAACTTTTAAGCTCATACCGAGCGAGGCGATAATAAAGGCAAATTCACCGACTTGCGCAAGTGAAAATCCGCCTTGAACGGCAGTTTTTAAATTTTGCCCCGAAATCACAAAACCGGATGTTGAAAAAACAACTTGCCCGATGAGAACAACAAGGGTGATGATCAAAATCGGGTATGCATAAGTGATAAACATTTCAGGGTCAACCATCATACCGACCGTGACGAAAAAGACGGCGCCGAACAAATCTTTCAGCGGCTTGATAACATTTTCAATGCGGTGTATGACACCTGTTTCAGATAAAATGGAGCCCATAATGAACGCGCCGAGCGCAGATGAAAAGCCGGAATAAACAGCTAGGCTGACCATCGAAAGAGCAAGTGCAATGGAAACAAGCAAAAGCATTTCATCGTTTAAGAAGTTTTCAAGTTTTTTCAAAACTGTCGGGATGATATAAATGCCGGTGATAAAGCACAAAATTAAAAAGATAAAGAGCTTTAAAACACTCAAACCGATGGCTCCGCCGTCAAAACCTTTACCGATGGCAATGGTGGGTAGCAAAACAAGGAGCAATACGCCCATAATATCTTCAATCACCAAAACGCCGAAAACAAGGTCTGTAAACTTTTGCTTTTTGATTTTCAAATCATCAAAAGCCTTGATGATAATGGTTGTTGAAGACATTGAAATCATTGAGCCTAAAAAGAAGCTGTCTATGGTGCTCCAGCCTAAAAACAAACCGGTGTAATAGCCGCAAAAAAGAAGCAGAAAAATATCAAGTGTAGCTGTTAAAAGCGCAGATTTTCCAACGCTCACCATTTTGTTAAAGCTGAATTCAAGCCCGAGTGAAAAAAGCAAAAAGATCACGCCGATATCTGCCCACAAACTAAGGCTTGCTCTGTCTGAAACAGTTGGCACAAAATGAAAATAAGGACCGGCAAAAATGCCTGCAAGTAAATAGCCCAAAACCATCGGCTGCTTGAGTTTTTTGAAAATCAAAGTTGTGATGGCGGCATAAATCGTTATCAGCATTAAATCGGTGATAAGGGGGTGGAGTCCGTGCATAATCTATATTCCTCATTTTTTAATCATTGCAAAATATTATAACGAGGAAATATTAATATTTTTATAAATTACAAGCTTATTTTTTTGCTTTCCTCTTGCGTTTGGAAGTTTTGAAACCCATATAAGAATTATGTTTTAACAAAAGGAGATTTTATAGCTATGAGCGAAAAGATAGAATTTCAAACCGAAGTGGCAAAACTTTTGGATATTGTGATTAACTCACTTTATTCGGAAAAATATATTTTCTTGCGCGAATTGATTTCAAATGCAAGCGATGCCTGCGACAAGTTAAAGTTTTGGAGTTTGACAAACCCTGATGTGAAGGCGTCTTCTGCTTTTAAAATCACCATCACACCGGATGCGGAAAAGAACACATTGACCATTTCCGACAACGGTATCGGTATGAATAAAGATGATTTAATCAACCATATCGGCACAATTGCCAAGTCAGGCACAGCAGACTTTGTGAAAAATATGAAAGACAACGGCTCGGCAGTTGACTTGATCGGGCAGTTCGGTGTGGGGTTTTATTCGGCCTTTATGGTGGCAAAAAAAGTTGAAATCACCACCAAAAAAGCCGGCGAAAGTGAGGCTTATCAATGGACGTCTGACGGGCTTGACGGCTTTGAAATCACGTCTGCAAAACGCGATGAAAACGGCACGGATATCAAACTTTTCTTAAAAGATGATGCCAAAGACTTTACTGACACAATTTATTTGAGGCACATCATCCGCACATATTCTGACCATGTGGAATATCCGATTGTTTTAAATTTGGGCAAAGCAGGGGAAGAAACAGTCAACACAGCATCGGCTTTGTGGACACGCAACAAAGCGGAAATCACCGAAGATCAATATAAAGAATTTTATCATCACATTTCAAAAAACTTTGATGACCCGTGGATGACACTTCATTTTAAAGCAGAAGGAAGCATTGAATACAACGCGCTTTTATATATTCCTTCAAGCGC
>DPKR01000041.1 GCA_003542415.1 Alphaproteobacteria bacterium
TGATTTGTGCCAACGGTTCGCCATTTTTGACATTATTCGGGTTATATACAGCGATATCTGTTGCATTTAAATGAGGTGTTGGAAGAAACTTTAAACCAACCCTACCGTTAATCACAACTTTTTTGCCGGTGACATCTTCAATTTGTGTTGTTATTTTATCTTTGTATCTGTTCCAATCAATTGTTGAAACATAGTATGATAATCCGCCGAAAGCCACCAGTAGAACAAGGATAAGACCAATCAAAAATTTTTTAACCACGAAATAATCTCCTGTATCAAATACAAAAAAGTCTTTGCTAATTGTTAGAATAATGTATATTATCTTTATAATCAATTAATTTTTTTATTAAAGGCAAGTAAAAATGACTGATCTTGTAACACTTTTTCAAAAAGCGCTTGAAGCACGCAAAAATGCTTACGCCCCATATTCCGACTTCAAAGTCGGCGCTGCCGTTTTGACCAAAAACGCAAAGATATATGTTGGCGCCAATACGGAAAATGTATCTTTCCCATGCGGAACATGCGCCGAAGAAGCTGCTATTGCTGCAATGATCACAAATGGTGAGCGAACAATTTCTGAAATTGTTGTTGTTGCGAATTCTAAAAATTTAATTACACCGTGCGGTGCTTGCTTACAACGCATTTTAGAATTTTCAAATTCTCAAACAACTGTTCACCTGGCAAATTTAAAAGGAATACAAAAATCATACAAGATCGCTGAGCTCTTGCCTGTCGCCTTTCATGAGGAGTTCAAAAAATGATTGAAACCTATGTGCAAAATATGCAAAAAGCTTTCAACGGTTTTGTGCCGGAAGTGCTTATTATTTTAGGTTCGGGGCTTGGCGTTCTTGCAGATAGAATTTCTGATAAGATCATTGTGCCATATACACAAATCGGTTTTCCGAAAATTATGGTTTCCGGCCACAAAGGTGAGCTGATTGCAGGCTATCTGGGCGGAAGAAAAGTTTTATGTATGAACGGACGTTATCACCTTTATGAAGGGCATCCGGCCTCGCTCGCAAAAGACATGATGTCCGCTTTTCAAAAAATCGGCATCAAAGAAGTGATTGCAACAAACGCAGCCGGCTCTCTCCGCGCAGATATGCCGGCCGGCGCTTTGATGATGATAACCGACCACATCAACTTTTCGGGGCAAAATCCGCTCATCGGTGCAAACAACGACCGAGAAGGCCCGAGATTTCCGGATATGAGCAATGATTATGACCATGATTTACAGGAAAAAATTCGCCAAACAGCCAAAGAAAACAACATCAGGCTTTATGAAGGAACGTATTTTTTTGTTGTCGGTCCGAATTTTGAAACGAAAGCCGAAGTCAGAGCTTTCAGATTGTTAGGTGCTGATGCGGTTGGTATGTCAACCGTGCCGGAAGTTATCAGCGCTATTTATTTTGGAATGAAGGTTGTCGGTATTTCTGTGATCACAAACCAAAGTGCCGATATTCAACCCCTACCGCTTTCACATGAAGAAACTTTGATGGAAGCACATATGGCTGCTGTCGATTTGCAGGGTCTTTTAATAAAATATTTGGAGAAATAAAATGCTACCACAAGAAATTATCCGCCACAAAAGAAATAAACAGATTTTAACAAAAGAGGAAATTGATTTTTTTATTAAAGGCGTTACAAATGAAAAAATTTCAGACGCGCAAATCGGCGCACTCACAATGGCCGTTTTCTTAAACGGCCTAACAGATGAAGAAAAGGTCAATCTGACCACTGCCATGCGCGATTCAGGAGATGTTTTAAGCTGGAATTTGAACGGCCCTGTTGTTGACAAACACTCCACAGGCGGAGTCGGTGATAAAGTCAGTCTTGTTTTAGGGCCAATTCTGGCTGCTTGCGGCGCTTATGTTCCGATGATTTCGGGACGCGGTTTGGGACACACGGGAGGCACGCTTGATAAACTCGATTCTATTCAAGGTTACCAAACGGCCCCTTCAAATGATTTATTTCAAAAAACAGTTCAGAAAGTTGGCTGTGCAATCATCGGACAAACAGGAAACTTAGCCCCTGCAGACAAACGGATTTATGCTGTTCGTGATGTTTGTGCAACCGTCGAATCCATCCCGCTGATTACAGCTTCTATTTTATCTAAAAAATTGGCTTCTGGAATTGATCACTTGGTTATGGATGTCAAATTCGGCAACGGCGCTTTTATGGAAAGCATGAGCGATGCAAGAGCTTTAGCACAATCAATCGTTAATGTTGCAAACGGAGCCGGCACAAAAACGACGGCACTTTTAACCGATATGAACGCTGTTTTGGGAGATACTGTCGGTAATGCTTTGGAAGTTTTTGAATCAGTTCAATACTTAAAAGGTGAAAAGATTAACAAACGCCTTGATGAAGTGACCAAAGCTTTGTGTGCGGAAATATTGGTTTCTGCCAAATTAGCAATTGATGAAAAAGAAGCATATCAAAAAATTGAAAAAGCACTCTCATCAGGACTTGCACTTGAAAAATTCGAAAAAATGGTACAAATGCTCGGTGGGCCGGCAGATTTTGCGAATAAACCATTTGATTATATGCCAAAAGCAAGCATTATTCGCCCTGTCTTTGCGCAAAGCGAGGGCTATATTCAAGCAATGTCAACACGCGATATTGGTTTGCTTCTTATTGAGCTTAAAGGCGGCAGAACACATCCGACGCAAACCGTTGACCACGCCACAGGCTTTACGGATTTTGTTCAAATCGGCGATAAAATCGATGTTAAAACACCGCTTTGCTATGTTCATGCGCAAAACGAAGCTGACTATCAAAAAGTTTCAGCAGAGCTTCATAAGTTCATCATCATCGGCGAAAAACCTAAAGAACAACCGATTATTTTAGAAAAAATAAGATAATTTACACCTTAGAATTAAGAAAAAAAATTAATTTTATGCTTGACAGATAGTTTTTTTTCATATATTAAAGCGCTCAAGTGATGACACACAAATGTTATCACTCTGTCCAAGACTGTAGGCGGACAAACGCGTTTTATCCTTAATTTCCTACATAGACGGAGTTTAATGAAGTTTCTTATAATCGATTTTTTCTCCCTTTAATCGGACAGATTTGGTTGCCACATTCAAAAGGCATTCGTTGTTTTTTGCGTGTGGTGTGGTAAAAATTTTTTAGTGGAGACTTAAATAGTGAACCGCGATGAAAAAAAACAATTGCTCGACGAATTGCACGAGCTGTTGAACGGTGCTGAAGCTGTCGTTATTTCTCATTACAAAGGATTGACGGTGGCTGAGGTTTCAGAACTCCGTGATGCAGTCCGTAAAGCAGGCGCCGGGTTCAGAGTAACAAAAAACCGGATCACCAAACTGGCTCTTAAAGATACAAAATTTGAAGGCTTGGCCGACTTATTCAAAGGCCCGACAGCTATTGCTTATTCAAGCGATCCTGTTGCTGCCTGCAAAGCATGTGTCAACTTTGCTAAAGATAATGAAAAGCTCATTCTTGTTGGCGGTGCTATGGGCACAAACGCTTTATCAATTGATGAAATCAAACGTTTGGCAACCATTCCGTCAATGGACGAACTCAGAGCAAAACTTATCGGTCTTTTGCAAGCTCCTGCTTCAAAATTGGCAAGAGTTACAAAAGCATACAGCGAAAAAGAGGCTGCTTAAGGTTTTTAAGTTATTTAACAAAACAAGTTTTAATTTTATTTTATTTGGAGAAAAAGAATGGCAGATTTAGCCAAATTAGTCGACGAATTATCAGCTTTAACAGTTATGGAAGCTGCTGATTTATCAAAAATGTTAGAAGAAAAATGGGGCGTTTCAGCCGCTGCTGCTGTTGCAGTTGCTGCTGGTGGTGCCGCCGCCGGTGCTGCTGCAGGCGAAGAGAAAACAGAATTTGATGTTATCTTGGCCGATGCCGGTGCAAACAAGATCAATGTTATTAAAGAAATCCGTACAATCACACAACTTGGCTTGAAAGAAGCTAAAGATTTGGTTGACGGTGCTCCGAAGACAGTTAAAGAAGCCGCTCCGAAGGCTGAAGCTGAAGAAATCAAAGCTAAGCTCGAAGCTGCTGGTGCTAAAGTTGAATTGAAGTAATTTCTTTTCAAAATGCTTATGAAAAAACGCCCGATTGTTCGGGCGTTTTTGTTATTTGATTTTTTTGTATTCTTCTTTTTGCATTTCTTCCAAATCGCGCAAAACGGCAATACGGTATAAAACAGCTTTAACGGCAGTGTCTATGCCCTTGCCTTCGCGATAATCAGCAGGTAAAGCAAAATTGACACGATCATCTTTAAGCATTTGAATAGCTTTACGTTTTTTATGGCTTTTCGGCTTATAAACGGCGATAGCTGTACCATGTCTGTCTTTCACCATTTTCATCGAGGGGACATCTGTTTGCCCGTCACCAAAATAAATAATGCGTGTGTAGGGAATGCGGCGATTTTCGTCCGGAATATATTCATTAACAGCCTTATCATCAAGCTTTTTCAAACCTTTGTTGATTTTAGATAAATACTGCACTTTTGCTTGATAGTTCACAACGCGCGCAGGCCAAACAGGAACTCCTTTTTCATCAAAAGCAAAAGCGCATCCGGCTACTCCCTTAAAATAAGGACGAATCGAACAACCTTCAATAATTTCCTCATAGCCTGATGAAACGATATAATGCTCAATATCTAAATCAAGATATTTTCCGAAGTTGTTGATTCGATCAAACCAAGTTTCAACCCCCTCGAAATACTCAATATTTCGACCACAATCTTCAAGCATTTCTTTTGAAAGACAAATACCTTTTTCTTTAGCGATTTTTGTAAAATAATACATACTGCCGGTGACTTGATCTGCCATATTGTCGGCAGACCAAGCATTTGCTTTTTTCCAAAATGTTTCAGGCTTTAAGCCAAGCTTTGGAATAAGCAAATAGTCTTGCATATATGTGGTGCTCAATGTTTCATCAAAATCATAAATGAAGGCAACTTTTGTTTTTTTCATTTTTTTTCACTCTTTACTTGCATTTTTCCTAAGCATAATATAAAACATCAGAAGTTAAAATTTAAATAACAAAGGATTTTTTATTATGGCAGCAACAACAATGGATCAACTCGTCTCTTTGTGCAAACGCAGAGGTTTTATTTTTCAAAACGCCGATATATACGGCGGTATGCAAGGTGTTTACGATTATGGCCCGTTAGGCGTTGAGCTTAAAAACAACCTCAAAGCAGCATGGTGGCGCGCAATGGTTTATGAACGTGATGATGTTGAGGGTTTAGATTCTGCCATTTTAACAAACCGAAAAGTTTTAAAATATTCCGGACATGAAGACACTTTTTCAGATCCGATGTGCGATTGTAAAAAATGCAAAGGTCGTTTCAGAGCAGACCACATCACAGATGGTAAATGCCCAAACTGCGGCTCAACAGAGCTGACCGAGCCGAGACCTTTTAACTTAATGTTCAAAACACAGGTCGGTCCGGTCGAGTCGGACGAAAATTTAGCCTATTTGCGCCCTGAAACTGCTCAGGCAATTTTCACGCAATTTAAAAATGTTGTTGACGCAACTTCTCGCAAATTACCGTTTGGTATTGCGCAAATCGGCAAATCTTTCCGCAATGAAATCACCCCGCGCAACTTTATCTTCCGCGTGCGTGAGTTTGAACAAGCTGAGCTCGAATATTTTGTTTATCCGGGGCAGGACGAAAAATATCATGAACTTTGGAAAGAAGAACGCATCAACTGGTGGATTGAGCAAGGTTTGAAAAAAGAGCACATGAATATCTACACAACACCAAAAGATGATTTAGCACACTATGCTAAGGCCTGCTATGATATTGAATATCAGTTTCCGCACGGTATGGAAGAATTAGAAGGTATTGCAAATCGCCGCGATTATGATTTGGGCAATCACACCAAAGGTCAGGAAGAATTTGAATTGGAGGCACATTGCCATAAAAACCCCGATTCGACAACCAAGCTTTGTATTCGTGACGATGAGAATAACAAGTGGGTTATTCCGTTTGTGATAGAGCCTTCAATGGGTGTGGACAGAGGTGTTTTGGCAGTGATGACGGAAGCCTACACCGAAGAAGATTTGGGCGAAGGAAACAGCCGAATTGTCTTAAAACTCAAAAAACATTTGGCTCCGATTAAAGTTGCCATTATTCCGTTAAAGAAAAACAGTCCGGAAATCATGGCTAAATGTCACGAACTCAAAAACAAATTGATGAAACTCGGTATAGGCCGCGTTGCGCTTGAAAACACCGGCAACATCGGAAAAGCTTATCGCCGTCATGATGAAGTCGGCACGCCGCTTTGCTTAACGGTTGATTTTGAAACGCTTGAGAACAAACCAGAATCTGTCACGATTCGCGACCGAGACACAATGGAACAG
>DPKR01000023.1 GCA_003542415.1 Alphaproteobacteria bacterium
ATGACAGAATATATGACTTTAGAAGTTGATGATATGAATGTTAAGGCAAAAGAGCTTGCATCTGTTGGCGAGGCACCTTCTCAAGAAGACCTCCAGAAAAAACGCAAATATATGGAGGCCGTCAAAAACTTGAGCACCTTAAAGCATCAGCTTGAAACCGCACAAGCAGATTTAGCAAGCTTGATGGGGCTTCATCCTTCAACAGATTTCAAACTTGTCGGCACACAATACGGCAATTTTGAACTGCCTGAAATCAGAACAAACTTAAATCAGCTTGAATGGATGGCTTTATCCAATCGTCCGGAGCTCCGATCTCATGATCTTATCAGCACAGATGCCGACAAAGAAATGGTCATTACGCGTTTCAATGAAGCACAGGGTTCAAACTGCAGAAGCGAAGTCAAAGTTTATGATAAATGTTCAAAAACAAGTGCAGACTACGCTTTAGATATGATTGATGATGCAAGAAACGATTCAAACACAACGCTTGAAAAACTTCGTCGTGAACGTATGACACAGCTCATCTTGAACCAAGTTTATGTTTCTTGGGCACAATATATGGCAGCCGAAGAAGATTATCAAATCAACATGGAAATCGCAAACACCTCTGAAAACATTGCCGAAGATCTCACCTTCACAAACGGCGCAAAAAATGAAAAGAGCCAGCTTGAAGCCTCTCGCGCCATTGAAGACGAAGTCAAAGCTTTCATGAGCTATGTTGATGTTCAATCAGCACTTGGCAACCTCTATGCCACTTTGGGCTTAGACGCTGTTCCTTACTATATGTTAAATGAAAAACCTTCAGACATCGCCTTTTATCTGCGCGGTGCCTATGAAAAATGGGCTGAAGGCGACTTAATGCCTGACAACCGCCCATATTTGATGGAAATTCCGGCCAAACGTCCGCCCGTTAAAATCACGGCTCGCGGCAAGTTGAAAGATATCACGGTGGATACAGGTGAACCGATTTTAATTGAAGTTCCCTTAAACATCTTCGATTCGCTCGGCTTTGATGAAAACATCACGACACGTGCCGGCCTCATTGACGATGCCCCTCTTCCGAAATGGATCCAATATAATTCGGAGGAACATCGTTTCACAGGCCGTGCCCTGCCGGGAGATGGCGGAAACTACCGTATCAAAGTTTATGGTACGGATGGCAAAGGTAACGTCGGTTATGATGACTTTAAGCTCACTGTTCGCGAGGTATATACCCCATCAGCCGAGCTCAGAGGCTTAACCGAAGGACGTCAGGCAACAGTATTTGCCCGCCGCCCGAGCCAAAAAGCAACAGATGCATATATCAACCAAGAAACCATCGGCCGAGAGGTTGAAAAGGCACCTGTCAAATAATTTTAAGAAGTATTCTGTCATAATATACAAAAAAGCCTCCTTTTACGGGAGGTTTTTTTTGCATTACTATAAAAAAGCTCAACGAGATAAGTCATTGCCCGAAAGCATAATAGACTGCCCACTTTTTTCAGAAGCCTGCACATTTTGCTTTGCCGGTCGAAGCTGAGCCAAGGCTTCCGGCTCCGGAATATCCATTGAAATTTCCTTTGCACTTTTCAAATCAAATTTTTCCGTCGGCACACAAAGAATAGCATTATCTTTAACTGCCGTAAGTTTCACCATATTTGCCAAATCATTTTCATGTTTTTGATTGTGCAACGCACCTCCTATAATCATTTCAAAGTTTGATATATGATTAAGCAAAAAATGATCTTCGGGTTTTTTAAATATATTGTGATATTTTTTCGCAATCTTGTGATGAATCGTAATATGTTTCTTTTCGATTTCTTCTCTCCGTCTTTCATCCGCAGATTTGTATTCCTTTTCTTCCGAAGGCGAAAGCAACGCCAGCACAGGCAAATGATTTTTTCCCAATTTTAAATTTTTGATCCACTGCCCAACATTTTTTGCTGTATAATCCGCTTTATTGCTAAAACAGTCCGAATTGACTTTGTTTTTATAAACCCAAAGTCCGTCACAAACGGCCTCATAAGACTTCTTAGCCAATTGAGAGATACTCTCATCCGAAAGCGCTTTATTCCCGCTTAACTCGCGAATTTTATCATAAGAGCTTTTATCAAGAAGCGTGCTTTTGTTTTTAATCATCTCACCAATGCCCAACAAATGCCCCATGAGTTTTAAAAATTTCTTTTTACTATTTTCATTCGTGTTAAAATCTTTTCCAATTTCTTCATTTCGTGCCGGATTCATAGGTGTGTAATAATATTTTGAGTTAAAAGAAGCTATTTGCTGTTCAATTGGCTCTCTCAACTGTTTTAATAAAGGATGAGAAGGTGTTGCTGCCTCAAACAAAGCAAAATCCCTAGCCAAATTCTCGCGTAATTTTTTGGGATTTCCACGCGAAGGATTATTAATAATCACCTCCAAACTGCTGATATCCTGACTTTTTAAATAAGATTGAAAAGCTTTTTGTATGTTTGGGTTTTCCAAAAAAGACATCACCCGAGAAAGCTCTTGATCCTTTTTATCCTTGCGATCCGTATTGATTTGAGCAATCAACAAATCATCAGCCTTAAGCTTGCCGTTGTCGTCGAGCAATCCTTTTTGGCGCAAATATTCTTCTGTTTTCACCCCTTCTTCAAAAACTTTTTCGTCATCGCTTGTGTAGGCCGAATTAACTTTCTCAATAAGATTTTCTAAAGATTGTTTTTCTTTCTTAAATTCTTCGGAAGAAACCGAAAGTTGTTCAAACATATTACACACATCATAAATCTGCACCAATTTATGCGTAAAATAAACTCGGTTTGTGAGTGCTTCTATCGTATTTTTAGATTTTTCAACAACCATATCAAACCTTCAATGCATTAAACCTTATATAAAAGCAGTATACACGATAAACAAATTTTTGTCAATATTTTTTAAAAAACTTATTGACAAAAAGAT
>DPKR01000028.1 GCA_003542415.1 Alphaproteobacteria bacterium
TCTTTGCCGAACAACTCTTTTTCCAAAGCCGCCATATAAAATCGGTAAGCTTCTTCCACCACATAAGCACAAAAATCAAATTTTTCTTCTCTTAAATGAATGGCCAAATCATAAAATTCTTCACTGATTTCCAAAAGTTTTGCATTTCGTTTTGTATTTTTATTATCCATTTGTTCAATCCTTTGTATTTTTTGCTTGATAATAACATTTTATATGCTACTGTTTCAAAAAAGAAGAATCTGATTTCATATAATGGACATATAAAATGAGCCACACCATAAACACATATCTTTCAAAAATCAAAAAGCTCTTGTGCCTTGAAGAAGCTGTTCGCTATGGCTCAATCACAAAGGCTGCAGCCGAAAACGGCTTAAAACAATCAAATATGTCCGCACTGATTAAAGATTTTGAAAAAGAAACAAACCAAACTTTGATCACCCGCCTTTCCAAAGGCGTTAAACTAACTGAAAGCGGCTATAACTATTACACAACAGCCTGCGAAATTAAAACACTTATCCAAAAACTTGAAAACCTTCCGCATGCCGCAACAAATCTGACAGGCTCAATTCGGCTTTGGATCAGTGATGGTTTGGGTCTAGGTGTGCTTTCAAAATGTTTTCACTCGTTTTATCAAAAATATCCGCACGTCAACATTGAAATCACCTGCTCTCTTGATATGCCTCGTTTGGAAGATTTTGACATGGCTGTTTTGTTTCAAAAGCCTCAAATCAAAGCATTGAGCATTAAAGATGAATATACCTTAAAATTCGGTCTTTTTGCTTCCAAAGAATACCTTTCAAAATTCGGCATTCCGAAAAACATTGCAGATTTATGCGCAAATCACAAAATTTGTGACCGTTCAAACTATGCTTCATATTCAAAAAAATGGGCTGAAATTATCTCTAAAGCCGCCTCTGTCACATCGGTCACAAATTCGTCCGCAATGCTTCTCACCCTCATCAAAGACGGCTTGGGCGTTGGCTTTCTTCCGCTTGGCACCGCTTCAAAAGAGCCGGATTTAGTTCAAATCAAAACAATAAACCTCAATTTTGCCTTAAAATTTTGGCTTGTCTTGCGAAAAGATGCCGAAAATCAAACAAAAATCAAAGCCTTAACAGACATTATTGATGATGAATCTGCAAAATTATAAACCGCGCCAATTCAAGCGCCGGCTCAACATTTTCGGCACAAACCCAAATATTTTGCACCACATCTTTACCAATTTGATTTTTCGTTGAAACGAGCTCATCTGCCCTTTGAGGCTTTATCCCGCTCACAATCACATCTGCCTCGTTTTCGTTTTCAGCATTCAAATAAAGCTTTTTAAAATTCATCAAATTTTTAATTTCAAGCCCCTCTGCCACATAAAGCCGAAGCGGTTTATTTTCTTTGTTTGGAAACATCAAGCAAGCCTCTAAAGCATCTTCTGCGCGAGCAATTTTTTCAATCAAATCCACCCCTTCTTTTGTCGGCACAATACCGTGCCTTGTTCTGCAAAAAAAAGTTTTTCCGAAAAATTTTTCGGTGTCTTTAATCAACTTACTCAAATTTGAAGGCTTAATTCCGTTTTTTTCTGCCGCCGCACTGATAGAACCGAAGTTTGCAACTTCTTTAACATACAATAAATTCCGAAACAAATTTGCCTTAACCTTGACCGACATTTTTAAAAATCCTATAAACACTATCCCCAAAATATATATCAAGATATACAAGTAGTATATATGAAAAAAACCTCTGTCAAGCTATAATATCAATATGTCAGATTTTGTTGATATAAAAGTTGTTTCCTCTCAAAAAGAGTTTGATGATGCCATGCTTGTGCGGCGTCAGGTTTTTGTTGATGAGCAAAAAATCAGTCCCGAACTCGAATTTGACGGCAACGATTTTTCAGCCACACATTTGGTTGCATATTTTGAGGGCTCGCCTGTCGGCACAATCCGTCTGCGCTATTTCAAAGATTTCGTGAAAATCGAACGCCTTTGCATCACAAAAAATATGCGAAAAACAAACACTTCCGCCCTATTAATTGAATCATCACTTTCACTTTGCGCAGCAAAGGGCTTTGAACATGCTCACGCTCTGTGCAAAAAAGAGTTGCTTGACCGATGGGCAAAAGCCGGCTTTTTCCCGATAGAAAATGCGCCGTCTGTTTCTCAAAACGGCATGACTTTGGTCCCGATTGCAAAAAAGCTCACATTACCTCAAGATCATATCACTCTTCAAACCTCGCCTGAAATATTAAATTTGCGCGAAGGAGAATGGTTTGAATCTCAAAAAATCGGCGGCAGCTCAGCACTGGATCGCGCCGAGCAAATCAAACATTTTGCTTCAATGGCCGACAAAATCCGCACATTAAAAATCGCACCAAACATCCGGCCTCTCAACTGGCATCCTCCGCTTCGTTACGATGTGGTTGATTTTTTCCAATCTAAAACAAAATAAAAAAACTTCTTGCATTTAAAAAAAAATGTGTTATTGATAACGCACTTGCTTAAAAAAAGCAGGTGTTGTATTAACTTTTCGTGGGAGAACAGCCATGTTCAAAACCACGAACCTAGCAATAAGAGGTATAAAATGGCTAAATCTAAAAAGAAAATCTTAGGTTTGATCAAGCTTCAAATTGCCGCAGGTAAGGCAACTCCTTCTCCTCCGGTCGGACCGGCTCTCGGTCAAAAAGGCTTGAACATCATGGAATTTTGCAAAGCATTTAACGCTGCAACACAAAGCTTGGAACCGGGCATCCCCGTTCCTGTAATCATCACGGCTTATGAAGATAAGAGCTTTACTTTTATCACAAAATTGCCGCCTGTTGCTTACTACATCAAAAAGGCAGCAAACGTTAAATCTGCTTCAAAAGAACCGGGAAAATCTTTTGCCGGCCAAATTACAATCGCTCAAGTTAAAGAAATTGCCGAAAAGAAAATGCCTGACCTCAACTGTTCAACAGTTGAATCAGCCATGAACATGGTCAAAGGTCAAGCTGTTTCAATGGGCATCAAGGTAGTGGAGTAGTATCATGGCAGGAAAAAGAATTGTAAACGCATATAAAAACGTCGAAAAAGACAAAGCATATGCATTAAAAGACGCAATCAAAATCGTTAAAGAAAACGCAACTGCAAAGTTTGATGAAACAGTTGATTTGGCAATTAATTTGGGCGTAGATCCGAAATATGCCGATCAAATGATCAGAGGCGTTTGCCCGCTTCCTCACGGAAACGGCAAAAAGATCCGCGTTGCTGTGTTTGCACAAGGCGAAAAGGCTGATGAAGCCAGAGCTGCCGGTGCTGATATTGTCGGCGCAGAAAACCTCGTTGAATCAATCTTAGGCGGCAAAATCGATTTCGATCGCTGCATTGCCACCCCTGATATGATGGGTATGGCCGGTAAGGTTGCTCGCGTTTTGGGTCCGAAAGGCTTAATGCCGAACC
>DPKR01000140.1 GCA_003542415.1 Alphaproteobacteria bacterium
CGCAGATTGCATCGGCAATTATTGGATTTAATGCCTTAAAAGAAGGCGGAAAAATACCAAAGCCTGATGTGCTCATTGTGGCGCGCGGCGGCGGAAGTTTGGAAGATTTATGGGCGTTTAATGAAGAAGTTGTAATACGCGCGGTTTATGAATCGGATATTCCGGTGATTTCAGCGGTGGGGCACGAAACAGACACGATGCTTATTGATTATGTTTCGGATCTTCGGGCACCGACCCCGACGGGAGCTGCCGAATTTGCAGTGCCGGTCAAAACAGAGCTTGAGGCTCAGATCAAAATGCTTGATGCAAGGCGGATAACCGCATTTGCAAGATATATGAGGATCCTAAAAGAAAGGATAGAGGGCTTAAAGCGCGGAATCCCGAATTTGAGCCAGATTTTGGCAGATTTCAGGCAGCGCTTTGATGAACGGGTGGAGCGCTTAAAAAGCAATATGAAAATGATGCTCGATTTAAAGAAAAAAGATGTTTTGGGCATCGGGTTAAAGCCGTATTATATTCAAAACCTGATTGAAAAGAAAAAAGTTCAGGTTGAGCATTTGCAGGCAAGACTTGAAAGTGTTTCAATCGAACAGGTTTTAAAGCGAGGGTTTGCTTGGGTGACGGACAGGCACTTCAAAACAATTTATGATGCAACAAAGGCAAAAAGGGCAGGCGAGCTCAATGTGCGCTTTGTTGACGGGATTGTGAAAACAAAAGTGGTGGAGGAAAGAGATGCGTTGCAGATTGATTTGTTTGATAATGAGTAGTTTGTTTTTTGCCTCAAATGCGCAAGCACTTGAGATTTGCGGCGACTTAAAACAAGGCGAAGTTTTGCTCATCAAAGATGGGGAGAAAACATCGCTTTTGGCATTAAGGCGCGATGAAAAATCACCATATCAATTTGGCAAAATTAAGTTTGATGTTGAAAAAACAAAATGGGATGTGCAATCAATCAAGGGCGTTGCACAAAGCAAGGTAACGCCTTCAAAAAAAGATGAAGCGGAAATTGCGCGCGAAAGAGCGGATGTCGGCAAAGCTTTGACTTTCAAAGACGGCACGCGCCATGATTGGCAAAAAGGATTTATATTGCCTGTTGAAGGTGTTATTTCGGGGCATTTCGGCAATCAACGTATTTTTAACGGTGTTCCGAAAAATCCACACACGGGAACAGACATTGCAGCACCTGAAGGAACAGAGGTGAGAGCTTCTTCCGGCGGCAAAGTGACGCTGGCCGGCGGGAATTATTTTTATAGCGGAAATATGGTGATTTTAGACCATGGCGATGGTTTGCAGACAATTTATGCGCACTTAAAAGAAGCAAAAGTTAAAGCAGGTGATGAGGTCAAACAAGGCGATGTGATAGGAATAGTCGGCAAAACGGGGCGTGCCACGGGGCCGCATTTGCACTGGGGGGCATCGCTTGGCAATATCCGTTTCAGGCCGCATTCGCTATTGGATTTGAATAATAAAAAGTGTAGGAGTTTTTGATCTATGGCACTATGGCATATTATCGCTCTTGCGATTGTTCAAGGTTTGACGGAGTTTTTGCCTGTTTCATCATCGGGGCATTTGATTTTGTTTTCAAGATTGACGAATTTACAAGATCAGGGCGTGGGGATTGATGTGGCACTGCATATCGGTTCGCTTTTTGCGGTAGTGATTTATTTCAGGCACGAGATAATAGAGATGATCAAAGAACTCTTTGCCGCAAAGTTAAAACCTGATTTTTCAAAGCCGTATAACAGGTTGGCATATTTGCTCTTAATTGCTTCTGTTCCGGCGCTGATTGCGGGATTTTGTTTGCGAAATTTCGGAATGGAATTTTTGCGCAATCCGAAGATTATCGGTTGCACTATTTTGTTTTATGGGCTTGTGCTTTATTTTGCCGACAGATTTTTTAACAGCAGGCGCGATTTGAGAGACATTAAAATCAAAGATGCAATATTGATCGGTTTGGCACAATGTTTGGCGCTTGTTCCGGGGACATCACGCTCAGGGATCACCATCACAATGGGGCGGTTTTTGAAAATCAGCCGTGTGGATGCAGCAAAATTTTCGATGATGCTTTCAATTCCGGTGATTGCGGCGGCAGGGTGCTTGGAAGGATACAGGCTTTTTGCACAAGGAAACATCAGCGAGATTTTGGCAGCCTTTGATGCGATTTTCTACTCATTTATTGCCTCTTATGTTGTGATTTATTTGATGATGAAATGGCTTCAAAAGTGGACCTATTTGCCGTTTGTGATTTATCGGGTGATTTTGGGATTGCTCATTTTGGTGCTCGCTTAAAACAAAAAACAGTTGACTTTGCGGTAAAAAGTTTTTATTTAAGTAAATACGCTCCGGTGGCGGAATTGGTAGACGCGCATGCTTCAGGTGCATGTTGGGGGTTCCCAGTGAAAGTTCAAGTCTTTTCCGGAGCACCAAAAAACTCTCCTTCAGGGGAGTTTTTTGTTAGCAAAAAATTAAAACAAACGAATTATATTGCCTTTGATGAAACAAAAAATTTTAGACATATATCAAACATATTTTAACAGGAAAATGCTTGTTTTAACGCTTTTGGGCTTTGCTAGCGGTTTTCCTCTTTTGCTTGTTTTGAGCACTTTGAGCTTGTGGCTCAAAGATGTGAGCTGGAGTTATAAAGCCATCGGCGCAATTTCGCTCGTGAAAATCCCATATGCATTTAAATGGCTTTGGGCGCCGATTATTGATGGTAAAAAAATCCCGATTCTTTGGCGCATCGGTCGGCGGAAAAGCTGGGGGATTTTTGTGCAGGTTTGTTTGTTTTGTTCAATTTTTGCAATGTCGCGTTGGCAGCCCGAAATGGGAAAGCTTTATTTGGTGATTGCCGCCGTTTCAGTGAGTTTTTTTTCGGCAACGCTTGATATTGTTTTGGACGCTTTCAGAGTTGAAATGTTTGCGCGCTCTCCCGACAGCCAAGGCTCAGGGGCGGCGATTTTTGTGTTGGGCTATCGTATCGGTATGCTCTTTTCAGGCGCGGGGGCGTTGTTTATGGCTTCGGTAATGAGTTGGAACGATGTTTATTTTGTGATGTCGCTCGGAACAATTGTCGGGCTTTTGACAATGATTTTTGCTAAAGAACCGGTTTTGCAAATAAAAGAAAAACAAAATCAAAAAATATCCGAATTTTTAAAAGAACACGTTATTCAGCCGTTTAAAGATTTTGCAAAACACAAAAATTGGAAATGGATTTTGTGTTTGATATTTATTTATCGTTTGTCGGATGCTTATATCGGACCGATGGCGTATCCGTTTTATGATGATATGGGATTTTCGAGTGTGGAAATTGCATATGTGATTAAAATTTTCGGGCTTTTTGCAACAATTTTCGGCGGACTTTACGGCGGCTTGTTCTTGAAAAAGTGCGGCATATATAAAGGGTTATATGTTTGCGTGTTTACGCAAGGCTTAACAACGGCTTTTTATGCGGTTCAGGCCTATGCCGGACACAATATCGGTGTGCTTGTGTTGACAATTTCGATGGAAAACTTTTCTTCGGGCATGGCCACAGCGGCCTTGGTGGCATATATGTCATCGCTTTGTAATGTGGCTTATACGGCGACGCAATATGCGCTTCTCTCATCATTTTTATCGCTCGCGCGAGACTTTTTTGCGGCTACGTCAGGCATTGTTTTGGAAGCAACAAACTGGCCGATATTTTTCATTATTGCCGGGCTCATGTGTTTGCCTTCGGCATGGGTGATAAAGAAAATTAAACAGAGCGAAGAATCTTAAAAAAAATAAATTGTATTTTATAAAAATTAAGTGTAAACTCTAAATCGGATTTTAACTGAAGGGTAAAGCTGTGTCTGAAGGCGAAAGTAAAACAGCTTTTCATATTGCCTCGCTGCGTGAGAAAGTCAAAGACGCTAAAGAAGGCAAAAAAGAAGAGTTTGATTTGGATAAGCTCTATGAAAATAATTTTTCATGGTCGGCTATTTCTGAATTGACAGCAAAGGAAGAAGACACAAAAGCGTTGCTTAAAAAAGTCAGACGTCTTAATGGTGGGGCTGATTATTCCGGGCAAATTCTGACAGGATCAAAACACGCCGGCGAAGATTTTAAAAACGCGGATTTTTCCGGTGCGGATTTAAGAGATGCTGATTTTAAAGGCGCAAATATGGAAGGTGCCGACTTTTCAAGCGCTGATTTGTCGGGCGCTGATTTGTCGGGTGCAAACTTAAATCAGGCCGTTTTTTCCGGCGCAACCTTGAAAGGCACAAACTTTACGGGCGCCAAAATGAACGGCGTGACCTTAAAAGATGCCGATATTGAAGATGCGATTTTGCTCGATGTTGAAATGGACCAGATTGCTTTGCAGGAACTGCAGGATTTGGTTGAATTTTTGGCAATCTACTACCCTCATAAATTAAACTTACGGCGCATTAACTTAACGCTTTTGGATTTATCGAAAATCGATTTGTCGCAGCTTGATTTGAGAGGTGTTGACTTTACGGGATGCAACTTTACGGGCGTAAATATTTATGAGCTTGATTTAAGCGAATGCATTATTTCACAAGCGCAAATCGAACAAGCTTTAGGCAGGCCCGTGACGCCGAAGGAATTAAAAGAAATTTTAGCACCGAAGAAAAAGAAGAAAAAACTGAAAGGTATTGATTTGACGGAGTTTTTCTTCGCTGTCGGTCCGGCCGGTGTTTGGGATGCTTCAAAGCACCCGGGTGTTAGGATTGAAGATATTATGCGCGCAGGCAAAAAGCTCTATGATATGTTCTTAAAGCGCCAAGACAGTGATGAGGAAATTTTGGATAAATTCCACAACAGAGGGATGAAAACGGAAGAAGAAAAACTAAAAGAACGTCAGGAACGTATGAGAAAACAGCTCGAAGAAAAGAAGCTGGAAATCAGAAAAGAAAAAGACGAGCAGGAATATCAGAAAAATTTGAGAAGCGGTCAGATCAAAGATGAGCAAAAGGCAAAGCAAGACAGAATAAAAGAAGAAATCATTAAAAGAAAAATGCAAGAAAAAATGGCGGAACGTTCGTATAGATTCGGTCGGGATCAAAGGGGAAGATAACAGATGGAAGAAACGTTATTTTCAAGCCAGGTCAAAAGGCCGTTGGCTGATCGGTTAAGACCAACAAAATTAAGCGAAGTTGTCGGGCAAAATCAGCTCACGGGGGATAATGCGCCGCTAAAACGTATGCTCGAGACAGGAAAAATTACCTCTTTCATTTTATGGGGGCCGCCGGGATGCGGGAAAACAACAATTGCAAGATTGATGGCGGAACACACCAACCTTTATTTTGAGCAGATTTCGGCTGTGTTTTCAGGCGTTGCGGATTTGAAACGTGTGTTTCAATATGCAATTGACAGGCGTGCTAATCAAGGCAAAGGGACGCTTTTGTTTGTTGATGAAATACACCGCTTTAATAAATCACAACAAGACGGATTTTTGCCTTATGTGGAAGACGGCACGATTATTTTGGTGGGTGCAACAACGGAAAATCCGTCATTTGAACTCAATGCCGCTTTGCTCTCGCGTTGTCAGGTTTTTGTGCTCAATCGTTTGAATACAGACGATTTTGAAGTTTTGTTAAAACGTGCGGAAAAAGAAGAAGGCAAAAAGCTGCCGATTGATGAGGAAGCTCGAACCTTTTTGAAAGAAATTGCAGACGGAGACGGCAGATATATCTTAAATTTGGCGGAGAGCGTTTGGGCTTATGCCAAGCAAGGCGAAATTTTTGATAAAGAAAGCGTGATGAATATTGTGCGCTCACGCGCGCCGGTTTATGACAAAGGGCGCGACGGACACTACAACTTGATTTCAGCCGTGCATAAATCTTTGCGAGGCTCTGATGTTGATGCTGCGCTTTATTGGGTGGCAAGGATGTTAACCTCAGGCGAAGATCCGCGTTATATTTTGCGCAGGCTTGTTCGTTTTGCAATTGAAGATGTGTCACTTGCCGACCCGAATGCAATTGTTGAAGCCATAGCGCTTTCTGAAACATATGAACGTTTGGGCTCACCCGAAGGAGATTTGGCGGTGATGCAACTGGCAGCTTATTTGGCAACGGCACCGAAATCTGCCGCCGTTTATAAGGCGATGGATAAGGCTTACGGATTGGCGCGGCAAACAGGCTCTTTAATGCCGCCGAAGCATATTTTGAACGCACCGACAAAGCTGATGAAAAACCTAGGCTATCATGAAGGGTATATTTATGATCAGGATTTAGAAGACGGATTTTCGGGGCAAAACTATTTTCCGGACGGGATGAAAAGAACGAAGATTTATGAGCCGGTAGAACGAGGGTTTGAACGAGAAATTAAAAAAAGAATAGAATATTTTGACAATTTAAGAAAAGAAAAGAACAAGAAAAAATGAGTGAAAAAAAAGAATTAAAAAAGGTTATCATCTCAGAAAAAACAGCAGAGCAAATGCCGCCTGAATTTTGGGAAAAACTTCAAAAAGAAAATAATGTGCAAATCATTATGGTTGGAAATGATTTGATTTCTGACGCAAAGATGATTGCCCGAAAGGAGCAGGCATCTCTCATTATTTTGGGCGCTGATGAGCAAAAATCATTAGAAGAGCTGATGGATGAAACGGCGGCGAAAATGCCGGAGGTTTTGGAAATTCAAAGTTTGCCGAAGCTAGATGATATTAAATTTATGGAGCCGAAAAAAAAGAAAAAAGTCAAGCCTTATGTGCCAAAAACAATCGGCAGGCCGATAAACAAAAGGCAAGGGGGAAGATAAATGGCCGGTGTTTCGATTGTTAAGGTCAAGACAGATGACGACGGTATTCGCTTAAACCGTTGGTTTTTGCGCGAATATCCGTCTTTATCGCTTTCGAGACTGCAAAAACTTTTAAGAACAAAACAAATCAAGGTTGACGGTAAGCGCGCTGAAACTTCAACAAGGCTCATCGCAGGGCAGGAAATTCGTATTCCGCCTTTAGATAATGAAAAAGCACCGCTTAAAAATGATTTTGTTTCAAAGACAGATGAAAAGTTTATTAAAGATATGGTGGTTTTCAAAGATGAAAATATCATTGTTTTAAACAAACCATCGGGGATTGCCGTTCAGGGCGGAACAAATCAGGAAAAACATATTGACGGTTTGCTCGACGCACTAAAATTTGATAAAGAAGAACGTCCGAAACTAACGCACCGGATTGATAAAGAAACATCTGGGCTTTTGGTTTTGGCGCGAAACAGAAAATATGCGCTTATTTTAACAAAAGCATTTAGAGAACATAACCTAAAAAAAACATATTTGGCTTTGTGCGAAGGTTGTCCGAAAAAACAAGCGGGTGAAATCAAGGCAAATTTGGAAAAAGTCGGCGAAAAAATGATTGCCGGCGAGGATGGTCAGCGGGCGGTGACGGAATATGAAGTTTTGGATTCGGTGGGTTCAAAATTTTCTTTGATCAAGGCAATGCCATTGACGGGCAGAACACACCAAATCAGAGTCCATTTGGCTTTGTTGGGGGCATCCATTGTCGGAGACAGAAAATATGGCAACAGGAATTTGGGCACAGATTTGGCATCGAAATTGCATTTACACGCATGGCAAATTGATTTATCTGAAGTGATGAGTAAAAAATGTGTTGTCAAAGCGCCAATCCCTGACTATTTTAAAAAAGATATTGAGTTTTTAGGTTTCAATTTTAAGGAGAAATAAAAAGATGTTTAAGCTCTTGAAATGGGTTTTCGGTATTGTTTCATTTTTGATTGTGGCGGCAATCATCGGACTTGTGATTTTTATCAGTCAATTTGATTTGAACGAATATAAGCCGCAAATTGAAAAAATTGTTTATGAACAAACGGGGCGAAAACTTGCCTTAAACGGAGATATTGAAATCAAAATATCGCTCGTGCCGACAGTGGCACTCAAAGATGCAACACTTTCAAATGCCGATTGGGCAAAAGACAATGAGATGCTCAAAATTAAAGAAGCAGATGTGACACTATCTGTTTTGCCCCTTTTAAATAAAGAGCTTGAAATTGAAGAAATCAATATCATCTCGCCGGTGATTAATTTGATGGCAAATGCACAAGGTGTGGGCAACTGGGTTTTTGAAAAACCGCAAGAAACTCAAGAGCAGATAAACGAAGAAGCAAAACCGCAAGAAGAAAGCAGCGCAGCGGCAGCTCCGCTCTTGGCAGGGTTTGTGGCTAAAAAACTCTATATTGAAAACGGTGTTTTAAATTATGAAGATTTAAAAACAAAATCTAAGACAAACCTCACAATCAAGAGTTTGGAACTGGCTTCCGAAAATATGGATTCTGAAATCGATTTGGCATATGATGTTGTTTTCAACGGAGAAGACATTAAGGGAACGGCAAAAGCATCATCGCTTCAAAAACTTTTGAATAACGAACCGTATAATGTTAGCCTAGATACAAAAGCATATGGCGCAAACCTAAAGGCAAAAGCGCTTTTGACAGATTTAATGGGAGAATTAAAATTTGACGCCGATGTTGATGCAATTTCACCTGACGGAAATTTTGATTTGCCGAAAGTAGAGGCTGTTGCCAACGTTAAAGGGGATTTAAAAGAAATTGTTGCGAAAATTGCAAAACTTGATTTCGGCGGAAACATTGTTGAGGGAAATATTAAGGTAAATATTGCCGGTTCCAAACCGATTATCACAGGCAATGTGGCAAGCAACTTAATCAATGTAATGAAGCTGAGCACAAGCAAAAAATCAGCCGAATTATCTTTTATTTCGACAGCTTCTGCCGCATCATATATGCCTGCCGAAAAACTGGATTTATCAGCATTGAAAACCTTTGATGCAAATGTGAAATTTGATGTTAAAAAGCTGATCATCAACGAAGATATCAGTTTGGACAACGTAAAAGGAACAGCCGATGTGAAAAACGGAGTTTTAAGCATCAACCCGCTCGGTTTTGTTGCGGGGGGTGGCAATGTGAACGGTAATGTTGCCATATCAGCCGCAAACAACGCTTTGACACTCAATTTAGATGGTAAAGACATTGTTTTGCAAAACTTTTTGAAAAATTTGAACCCTGCAAACGAAAGCACATTCGGGTTCAAAAGCGGTGGGCAGACAAATTTGCATATTGCTGTTAAATCAAACGGTGCGACATACCAAAATTTGGTAGAAAATTTAGACGGGCAAGTGCTTTTTGTGATTGGTAAATCGCAATTGCAAGCAGGCGCGTTAAAATATTTGAAAGGAAACTTTATCACACAGCTTTTATCTGCCTTAAAATTGGAGGCAAAAGATCCGAAAATGTCGATGAAATGCGCCGTTTTAAGAGCTGATTTGGCAAAAGGGAAAGCAAACTTTCCAAAAGGCATTGTTTTTGATTCAAAAAAGATGATGGTTGTGGGCGATGGCGATATCAACCTGAAAAACGACAAAATCAATATTGCCATTAAGCCGTTTAACGGAAATTTGACAGACACAAATATTGCACAGGCAATTTCTTCTTTGGTGAAAATTAGCGGAACTGTTCAAAACCCCGGAATTGCCATTGATACGGCATCTGTTGTGAAAAACGTGGTCGGGGTGGCTATGACAGGGCCGGCGTTCATTGGCTCACAACTGTTGCTCGATGCTGACCAAGCGCCGTGTTACACAGCCTTAAAAGGAACGATTTATAAGGATATGTTTGAAGCGCCGACTGGCGTTCAGGCCGGCGCACAAAGCGCATATCAGGGAGCTTCTGATTTGGTATCAAGCGGCATTAATATGATTACGGGAACGGCAGGAAACGCAGCAAGCAGCGGCGCCGGCGCTTTGGGTGATGCGGCAAAAGGTATGTTTAATATGCTTACGGGCAACTCTTCAAAAAAGAACAAATAATGAAGGAAGTCTACCTTAAAATATCAGGCAGAGTGCAAGGAGTTGGTTTTAGGCGCTGGGCTGAAAGGACCGCAAAAAGTATCAGCGGTATTTCCGGCTGGGTGAGAAATGTCGACGACGGCACGGTTGAGATTTTGATGAAAGGCGAAGAAAAAAATGTGGAGCAGATGGTGCTTGCTTGCCAAAAAGGACCGATTTTTGCAAGGGTTGACAATGTTTCTTTTTTGCCGGGAGTGAGAAACTATTTTTTGCCGCCGATTGTGGACGGGGTGTTTGAGCATATATAACATCTTTGACATTAAATTTGATTTGCTTTTTAAATAAAGACAGGCTAAAAAGACACCATTGAAAAAGATAAAGGACAGACAGATGTTGTTGACATTTGCGGCTTTATTGATCGGAATATTTTTTCTTGTTCGGCCGCTACAAAAAAATGCATTTTTTATGGTTTATTTCGCGTTGATGATGGGAACAGCTTATGTGCTGGAGCTCAAGGGATTTCGCTTTGCCCCGTTTTCAAAACAAAGTTTTTTGATGTTTGTGCCGCTCCACTTAGTGCTTATTAATTTGGTGACGATTACGGCTTATGGGGCAGATAAAAGAGCTGCTAAAACAAAAGCATGGCGGGTGCCTGAGGTGCAACTCCACTTGCTTGAGCTTTTAGGCGGTTCTCCTGGCGCCTTTGTTGCACAAAAGATGTTTCATCACAAAACAAAAAAGAAGAGTTTTCAGATATCATTTGTGTTTGTGCTTGCTATTCAGGTTGTTATTGTCTATTATGTGCTCAAAATATTGAATGTGATTTAAAGGATAGCTCATTGTCTAAAGAGGAACCGATTGAACTAAAGATGAAATTTCATGAACACTATGAAATGATGTGGCCTTTTATTAAGCCGTATCTTTTCAGGGCTATTTTGGCTGTGCTTGTGAGTGTGCCGATTGGGGCGCTTGATTCGGTGATTGCGCTTTCGTTAAAGCCGTATATGGATGTTGTTTTGGTTGAGAAATCAGAGCGCTCACCGATTTATATTCCGTTTTTGATTATTGCGTTTACATCTCTTCAAGGCGCACTGAACTACATTGCGACTTATTTAAACACCTGGGTGGGTATGCACATTAACCAAGATTTGAAACGTCATTTGTTCAAAAAATTGATGAGAATGGAAACGGCTTATTTTGATACACACAGTTCGGGAACGGTTTTGCAACGTTTTGCCGCGGATTGCGACACGGCATGCGGCGGACTTTTAGATAATTTAAGGACTTTTATTTCTAAATTTTTCTCATCATTTTCATTGGTGTGCGTGTTAATTTATAATTCGTGGCAGCTCGCAATTATTGCCGTTGCGGTGATGTTTTTGGCACTGTTGCCGCTTTCAACGGTGAAAAGACGCATAAAGAAAACCATTCAGAAAAGTGTTCAGGAAGCAACCAAAATATACACCAACTACAATGAAGCATACAGCGGAAACAAAACAATCGCCGGTTACAATTTGCAGGATTATATGTATCAAAAATTTGACGATGCCTTAAAAGTGATGTTCAAACTCGGTATTAAGATGGTTCAGAAAACGGCATGGATGACGCCTTTGATGCATGTTGTGGTGTCTGCCGGTATCGGCGCGGTTATTTGGTATGGAAGCTCGCTGATTGTAAACGGTAAAATATCGCCGGGTAATTTTGTTTCGTTTATCACGGCGCTTATTTTGCTTTACACGCCTGTCAAAAGCATCGGCAAAAGCTTTAATAATGTGCAAGTATCGTTTTTGGCAATTGAACGTTTGGTGGAAATTTTAAATACAGAACCGAAAATCAGAGACAAAGAAGGGGCGGTCGTTTTAGATCGGATTCACAAAGATATTGAATTTAAGGATGTTTGTTTTGAATACAACGAAGGGGTGCCTGTCTTAAAAAATGTGAATATCAAAGTCAAAGCCGGATCGAATATTGCCATTGTCGGAAATTCGGGGGGTGGCAAGACAACACTCGTCAACTTGTTGCCGCGTTTTTACGATGTTTCGTCAGGTGCGATTTTTATCGACGGACGCGACATCAGAGATTATACCCTCCAATCACTGCGTGACAATATGTCGGTTGTTTTCCAAGACAATTTCTTGTTTTCGGGAAGCATTAGGGAAAATATTTTATCAGGGCGTCCGGATGCAACGGAAGACGATTTGTGGCGTGTTTTAAAGCTCGTTTATCTTGAAGATTTTGTGAAAGGG
>DPKR01000067.1:0-6217 GCA_003542415.1 Alphaproteobacteria bacterium
GCGGTAGCGTTCACGCGTGATAAGCACACCTGAATTTGAGCCGATGTTGTTTTGAATATGGGTTTTGATCAGATCAAACAGCTCGGGTAAACCCTCTTTTGTTTTGGCAGACAAGATCAAACAGTTTTGATTTTTTAAGCTCGAAATTTGTTCTTTGGTTAATTTATCGGCTTTATTTGCAATAAGCAAGATATTGTTTTTGTGTTGTTTTTTTAAATCGTTGAAAATGTCGGGCGTTGTGTTTGAAGCATCAAAAAGCGCTAAAATAAAATCTGCGTCTTCAATTTTTTGATGAGCAATTTCGATACCTTGTTTTTCGATGCTATCAGCGCTTTCACGCAAGCCTGCCGTGTCAGTTAAAATGACGGGATAACCGGAGATATCAAGGTGGATATCTATGGCATCGCGCGTTGTGCCGGGGATATCTGAAACAATGACGGCATTTCTTTGAGCGACAGCGTTAATCAGGCTTGATTTGCCGGCATTGGTCGGGCCGGTTAAAACAACACGAAAGCCTTCACGCAAACGTTCACCAACAGATGATTTTAAGTGGTTTTTTATTTCTTCTTTCAGTTTAAATACGGTGTTCAGATTCTTTTCAATAATTGAATCGGGGATATCTTCTTCAGGAAAATCAATGTATGCCTCTAAATAAGCATAAACCTCCAAAAGTTGTTCGCGCCAAGAAGAATAGAGACTTTTTAAGGCACCGGACATTTGGCGCAGAGCTTGTTTTTGTTGCTGAAAAGTTTCGGCATCAATCAAATCGGCCAAGCCTTCAGCTTGAGTTAAATCCATTTTTTGATTATAAAAAGCGCGTTTTGAAAATTCGCCGGGTTCGGCAAGGCGAAAATCTTCAATTTCGGAAAGGTTTTTCAAAAGGGATGACAAAACGGCTTTTGAACCATGGCACTGAATTTCAACAATATCTTCACCCGTAAAAGAGTGCGGCGCATTAAAATACAAAACAAGCGCGTGATCCAAGGGCTCTTTTGTTTGCTTTGTATGGAGCGCGGCAAAATATGCATAACGCGGGCGAAGGGTTTGAGAATCAAGGTTTGTGAGTTCTTTAACGGCATTTAAGGCATTTTTGCCCGAAATACGGACGACGGCAACCCCCGATTTGCCGTAAACGGTTGAAAGCGCATAAATGGTTTGCTTTGACATTTTGATTCCTTTTGTTGTTTGCATACAAAATACGCTTAAGATGTTAAAAAAATATAAAAAAAGCGTTTTAAGGACTCGTGAGTGAGTCTTTTATGTTTTTTTAATGTTCGTATCATAAACTTTTTCAAAACGCTCTCTGCGGGCTTTATATCGACTCAATTTTTAAGGGTAAAAAAATGAAAAAGAAATTAATAATTTGGGATTTTGACGGTGTTATTGCGGACACTGAAAAAATTTGGCTCTATAACCGAATGGTGACCTTAAATGAAGATTATGAACTGAACTGGGATTTAAAAACAACTTATCGGCATTTGCTTGGTATGAGCGACAAAACAAAAAGAGAAGTTTTGGAGAAAATGGGGATTGTGACCTCAGATGCGTTTTGGGAAAAAAACAAAAAAATGGACTGGGATGTGATGCTTACAAAAGGCTTTGAGCCAACCGAAGGAATTGTTGATATTTTTAAACTGAAAAACATTAAGCAATGCATTGCAACCGGCACTCTAAGAGAAAAAATAGAAGTTAAAATAAAGGTGACGGGAATTGGCAGCTACTTTTCTTTTTTGAAAAATAATGTTTTTACGGTCGACATGGTGGAAAGAGGAAAACCGGAGCCGGATTTGTTTTTATATGCTTGCGAGAAAATGGGCGAAAAACCAAACGATACAATTGTTGTTGAAGATTCTGTTGCGGGATTGAAAGCAGCCCTCAAAGCCGGATGTATGCCCGTTGCGTTTACAAAATATGCACTAAAAGATAATAAAGCCTATTTTGAAGAAATTGATGCGCTTGGTGTGAAAAATGTGTTTGATGATATGCTTAAGCTTAAAGACTTTATCAAAACGCAATTTTAGTCGTATTAAATAAAAATTAAACATTAAGGCATAAAAAAGCTAAAGAGAATAAGACTTGACTTTTGGCGCAAAAAGCGATAAATTTTAAGTCTAATTATTTTGGAAAACATCTAGATATAAGAGAAAAAAATGGTCAATGTAAATGAAAATAATGCCTACAAAAGAGGGCAGGAACTTTTAGACAGCGGGATGTACCGCGAAGCTATTGAACAATTTGATGCCGCTATTAGAGAACAACCGGATTCTTGGAAGGCGATTAACTCTAAGGGCTTTGCATATCAGAAAATGAGCAAATATACCGAGGCTGTTGAGTGCTTCGATAAGGCGCTTGCAATTAATCCGAAATCAGTTGAAGTTTTGAACAACAAAGGTGTGACGCTGAGTATGCGCGGGCTTTACAAAGAAGCGATTGAGTGCTTTGATGCGGCATACAAGGCAGATGAAACATCTCTCGAGGCTTTAAACGGCAAGGCTATTGCTTTGCAACATATGTTTTTGTTCAAAGAGGCTTTAGATGTTTTGGAACAGGCGATGAAAGTCGACCCAAAGCACCCGCAAACGCTTTTGAGTATTGCTGTTACGCTCCAAAAGCTCAAACAATATGACCGCTCTATATCGTTTTTCAAAAAAGTTTTGGCAAATGACAAAGGCAATGTGAAGGCCTGGAACGGCATTGGGGTGACCTATCAGCTGATGGGGGATAATGATGCTGCTTTGAAATGTTTTACGAAAATTTTGAACATCAACAGCTCGGAAATTCAAGCTTGGATTTCAATCGGCTTTGTTTATCAAAAAATGTTTAAATTCAAAGATGCCTTAAAATGCTACAAGAAAGCACAAACTTTTGTTGGCGGAAGGTATCACCACAAAATGTATGACGGTTTGGCTTCATGCCTGACGAAGCTTTCGGAATTTGATCAGGCCATTGAGGTTTATAAGCAGATCTTCCAGCACGAAGAAGGCAAGAAAAAATGGGACGCTCAGCGCTCAATTAAGTTTGTAAATAAGCTTAAACGCAAAAAAGCCATCGGAACACTTCCTGATATTATGGCAAGTGCTCCTCAAGATGAGGCCGATGGTTCGGAGAGCACTCCCGAAGAATAAATAACGGGTTAAAACCGCGTATAACAGCGCAGCTAAAATAGGCGTCTTGGATAGGCGCCTTGTTTTGATTTGTTCACCGACATAAGTATTAACGCGTTTTCCAAACGCCCTCTTAAATGTCATTTTTTCTAATTTGTAGATGCCTTGACGATTGCCTGAAAAGCAATCGAGGCATGACTTTTTTGTTCGTGCGCTTGAGGCGCTCAAGGGAGAGGGTTAATTATCTTTATAAGGATTATCGGATTTGCGCACGGTGATGCGGATTGGAACACCGCCTAAATTAAAGGTTTCGCGCAAATCATTGACCAGATAGCGCAAATATGAATCAGGCAAGCCCTCCGGGTTGCTCGAAAAGATATAAAACGCAGGCGGACGTGTTTTGGCTTGTGTGATGTATTTGAGTTTGATACGGCGCTTGTTTTTGCCGAGCGGGGGCTGATTTTGTTCTTGCACATCGGCAAACCATTTGTTCAAAGGCGCTGTCGGGATACGCATATTCCAACGGTCATACACCTTTAAGACGGCAGACATCAATTTATCAAGGCCTTCTTTTTTCAAGGCAGAGACGGTCACGGTTGGCACGCCGGTGATTTGTGTTAAAGAAGATGCAAGCTTGTCATTGAGTTTTTGAATGGTTTGCTGACGGTTGGCAATATCCCATTTGTTGACGGCGATGACCAAAGCTCTGCCTTCATCAATGACCTGGCGGGCGATTGTTAAATCTTGTTTATCTAAAACAGCATCGGCATCTAGGACTAAAACAACGACTTGTGCCATAAAAGCGGCGTGTTTGGTGGATGCGGCAGACATCTTTTCAAGAGAATCGGTAATTTTGCTCTGACGGCGCAGACCAGCCGTATCTACTAAGTTGATTTTGCGCCCCTTAAAAGACCATTCGGTTTTAATCGAATCGCGTGTGATGCCGGCTTCGGGGCCTGTGAGCATACGTTCATCGCCTAAAAAAGCATTGACAAGCGTTGATTTGCCGACATTCGGGCGGCCGACAATTGCTAAATCTATCGGGCGGGATTTATAAGATTCTTCGTCTTCTTGAGTTATTTCTTGAACATTTTCATCTTCTTTTTGATAGGGTTTGAGAAGTGTATATAAGTCTTCCAAACCAAGACCGTGTTCCGCCGAAAAAGGCACAGGCTCACCAAGACCGAGTTTATAAGCCTCAAAAACAGCGTCTTCCTGAAGTTTGCTCTCGCATTTGTTGGCAAGCAAAATAACCGGCTTGTGACTTTGGCGAACAAGGGAGGCAAAGACCTCATCATAAGGATGAAGGCCGGCGCGAGCGTCTATCATAAACAGGCAAACATCTGCTTCATCAATGGCGCGTTTTGTTTGCTTGAGCATGCGTGATTCAATACTGCCCTCAGCGCCCTGCTCAAAACCTGCCGTGTCTATCAGCTTCAAATCAAGGCCGCGAAAATTTGCAAACACTTCTTTTCGATCGCGCGTGACACCGGGAGTGTCATGCACAAGCGCAATTTTGCGCCCTGCTAAACGGTTCAGAAGCGTTGATTTGCCGACATTCGGGCGGCCGATGATTGCAACGGTTATATACATCTCTTTTCCTATTGATAGACTATCAACTCAGCATCGTTGGTGACAAAAATAATGTTCTTATCAACCGCAATCGGCGCAAAAGGCAAAGATTCTCCTAAATCAAGCACGTTTTTTTGTTTGCCGGTTTTGGGATCAAATGTTAAAACTAAGCCAGATGAGGTGACAAGGAGCAATTCGGAATTGATAAGAAGGGGGGCTGACACGTAAAGTTCACGACGTTCTTTGTTTTCAAGGTTTGATAAAAGAGGTTGTTGCCAAAGAGGGTTGCCGTTTGCTTTATCCATCGCCGTTAATTCCATGTTGTTTGAGACAAGAAAAACAGCTTCTTTATCAACGAGAGGGGTTGATGTTCCGCCGATTTGCTTTTGCCAAATGATTTCACCCGTTTCAAGATTGGCGGCAATCATTTGATTGTTGTTGCCGATGGCATAAACAACATTTGAATCAATAACCGGAGAGGCTTTGACGGCGTTTATCGGTAAAACAGATGTGAAGCTGCCGGTGCTGATCAGGTTGTTTGACCACAAAGGATAGCCGATTTGAGCATTGAAAGCTTGAATTTCACCGTTTGAAAAAGCCGCAACAACAATTTGTTTTGATGCATCATAAGCGGGGGCTGCGCCGCCTGCCAAAACTGTTTCTTCGGCGGAGATGTTATAAACCCAAATTTCTGAACCGTCTGATGTGTCAAGGCAGAAAAGCTGATTGTCAATTGTTTGAACAAAAAGTTTGTTTTGATCAACAGTTGGCGCTGTGCGCAAAGGAATGTTCAAGTCTTTACGCCATAAAATTTTTCCGCTTGAACGATCAAGAGCAAAAACAGAACCAAAGCCTGTTAAGGCATAAACTTTTTTGGCATCAAGAGCTAAACCCGCGCCGTTTAAAGCTGATGAAGAATCGTTTTTGTTTAATGGTTTGAGTTTTTGTTTGAAAAGTTTTTTGCCGTCTGATAATTGATAAGCACTGACAGAGCCTTCGACATCTTGCACAAAAACAACTCCGTTTGAGGCAACGGGGGAGGCTAAAAGAAGGTTGCGTTTGTTTGCGCCTTTTCCGAAATTTGAAGACCATCTTTCAACCATGTTTGTCGAAGCAGAGATGTTTTTTGGCGCATGAACGGCATTTGCAAAAGTTTGATTCCACTCCTTTAAGGTTTGTTTTTCGGACAAAGAAAAGGATTTTGAAGCGCTTTTTGAGGCGGCGAGTTCTGAGGCAGGCATATCTAAAACCGATATGCGTTTGCCTTGAGGAAGGTCTTTGTTGCCGGAGCAGGAGCTAAGCACCAAAAGCGCTGATGCAAGCAACAGTTTTTTTGATTTCAAAAACATGTATGCACCTTATAAATCTGAAATTGTTGTGAGCATATCTTGGATACGGCTTCTGAATTGTTCAGATATGTTGCCGTTTTGTTCGAGTTTTTGATAAATGTTGCGAGCTGATTCAATATCGCCCTCTTTGATGGCGGCTAAAGCAATATATTCTTCAGCAATCGGAGACCAAGAATCATCAGCACTCACAAC
>DPKR01000067.1:6396-17783 GCA_003542415.1 Alphaproteobacteria bacterium
GTTAAAGCATCTTGGGTTTTGCCTTCGTTAAACAAAAGGTCTGCAATTTGAATACGCGCAAGTTCGCTATAAATGCCGTTGTTGCCAGCAGCTATTTTTTCAAGCGCGGCAATCATGTCGGCATTGGATTGACCGAAATTTGCGGCAATGTAGGCATCTGTTTTTGTACGGAACTGATTTTCGCGCCAATTTTTAATTGTTTCAAAGCTAACCGTTGCGCTCAAAACCAAAGCAATGCACAAAGTTACAAATAGGCCGTATTTTTTCCAAAAAGCTTTTAAATTATCATTTTTGACTTCTTCATCAACTTCCATAATGAAAGCATCTGCGACAGTTTCATCATATGCGGCAGTCTTTTTTGAAGGAGCTTGTTTTGCGGATGTTTTTTTTGCTGGTTTTTTCGGTTCTTTTGTCATTGTAAAATCCTTTGTTGATATAATGTTTTAATATAAAACTTTTTTTGCGGTTATCAAATGTTTTTAACGTTTATTCTTCTCTCATTTCGCAGATTAAAAAGCCTTTAATCCAACGAAGATCGTCAGGAGAGAGTTTGCTGAACACTGTTGTTACTTGGCGCTCTGTGATGAGGTTGATGGCATAACGACCTGTTGTCGGCGTTAGGAAAATATCAATCCCGCGCAGAGCGGTGAAAGGAATAACAGTATCCTGAAATGCAAAACCTAAAATTTTTCTGAAAATAATAATCTTTCTTTTATGGATAAGCATAATATCCCGAACGATTAATGTTAAATAAGCATAGATAATAAGCGTTAAAGCCAACGCGTAAAGCACAAGCGTGGCGTTTAAGGGGATGTATTTGATGATGATGTCGTGGTTGAAAAAGGCATATGCCAAGACAGAGCCCAAAAGAAGAATTGTTAAAATATTCAAAGAGCTATATAAATCAAGTATGGCATGTCTGACTTTGATCATCTTTTTATCATTTTTTTGTTTACATACAAAATTTCTAGAGTGTTTCTTTTCAAGCAAGAAGTTTTTCGGCAAGTTCCAACTCTTGACAACATCTGAAAACGAGCGATCCATATCAGAAGCGTTATGTGAAACCATGCCTTTTTCAGAAATATGGAGAGGAGGCAGGTTCAATTTTAAGGCGTATTCTTTCCAAATTGTGCGGATGCGTTTGGGGTTTGTGGAGATATAAAGCGGAACTATTTTTTCGGGATCTTGATGGTAAAGCTCAACAATGAATTTGTTGCGGCTGATTAAACCTGATTGGCAAAATTTTAAACGCAGGCGAACACCGGAATAGTTAGACAGCTTTTCGGTAAAGCTGTGAGGTTTGCCGATGACGGGATAGTCTTTTGCGGTGATGTTTTCGCCATCAAAAGAAATCTTTTTGAAGCGAATATCATAAAATACTGAGAAAACAACAATACCAGCACCCAAAATAAGCAGAATCCAACCGAAAGTTTCCGTTGAAACAAAAGAATGAACTTTTATGGTTGATTTTGTGATATATTTTTCAAAATCTGTTGAACCCTCAAAACTGGTCAGATTTAAAAGATATGTGCCCAAAATGAAAAAGAGGATGCCGAAAATGCCCGAGAAAAAAAGCATCAGCTTAGAAAGCCTATCTGTTGCGCTCGTAGGCAGATGGTCCAGTTTTAAGCAGAATTTTTGGCTATAGTGTTCACGAAATGTCGATTTCATCAAATATGTCCTTATGGTTTAGAATCTATACCGAAGTCAAGTATACACATTTTTTTTAAAGAATCATCACTTTTTTTTGATTTACTCAATGGATAAGATATCTTTTTGTTAAGAAAGATTTTATAGTTTTGATTTAAAATAAATCTGTTTTAAATGACGGGAAATTTTGAGATGTTTTTTTTAAGCTTTTTTGACAGTTTGAGTGCTTTTTTGTTTGGTTTTTCTTGTTTGGTTTTTTTAGGGGTTGCAACTTGGCGCGCGGGGGCCTTAAAATACGCAAAAGGATTAAAAGAACTTTGGCTTGCTTTTTTTGTTTTTTTCTTGAGCGCTCTTTTTTACAGCAGATATGCTTTTTTTGTTCGAAACGGCGTTTCTTATGAGGTTTTGACTTTTTTGAGGCTGTTTTTAACAATCGGCGCAACGGTTTTGCTTCTTGAAGCTTCAAGTAATATTTTGCTTTTTAAAGATTTGCCGCTTCATATTATGTTTTTCTTTATTTCAATGGGGCTTGCGGCAAGTCTATATGCTGTTTTTGTTGCCGACAGTGCAGCTCTGGAAGAAAATGTGAGTTTTATTGTGCCGATGATCGGGCTCATTTATTTGTTTTTAAGTTTTGTTTCGCAGCCTAATTTAAGCAAAAACCAAGGAGCTCTTTTGGCCGCTTTTTGTGTGGTTGGAATGATTGAGCAGTTGGCGTTCAATTTGTTTTTGGGACTCGGCTTTTCGTTTATATTTACACTCGTGCTGATGCTTATTCTTGCCGGATCATATTTTTTGATGATTGCGGAACATAGCGAAAACGCAAGAGCAGAAAGCGCTGAGAGCTTGAAAAAAATGTCTGAAAATGTGGAGAACATTATTAAATCTTCGCCGTTTCCGATTGTGATTTCAAAGCTCAAAAACGATGTGATTGTTTTTGCAAACCAAAACGCTTTAAAGCTTTTTGCTATTGACCCAAGTGAACTTGCAAGATACCATTTTAAAGATTTTTTTGTTGATGCCGAAAACAGAAAACTTTTGCTTGAGAAACTGGAACACAACAGGCAGGTGCAGGATTTTGAAATTTTAGTGAAAACAATGCTCGGTTCAACGCCTTTTTGGTTGATGGTTTCGGCAAATGTGATTGAATATAAGGGGGATATGGTGCTTTATACCGCATTTCAAGACATCACAAGCCGAAAAGAGCGGGAAAAAGTTTTGCAAAATCAGGCCGACAGGGACCCTCTGACTTCAATCTACAACAGACGTTATTTTGAAAAAAGTGTGTCTGAAAAAATCAAAAAATCCCTCAAGGATCAACAACCGTTTGCTGTTTTGATGATTGATGCAGATTATTTCAAAGATATTAATGATAAATACGGGCATAAAATCGGCGACAAGGTTTTGATGGAGCTCGCGCATGTTGTGGAACGTTCGGTTCGTCCGGATGATGTGGTGGCACGTTATGGGGGGGAAGAATTTGTAGTGTTTTTGAATAATGTTGATTCTAAGATTGCACTAAGCGTTGCCGAGAGATTAAAAGAGGCCATTGCAAATGCCGTTGTTTACAGCGAAGACGGAATGCCGGTGTTGTGGACGGTGAGTGTTGGGGTTGCACCATCTGGAATCTCAGATGATGCGGGAACAATGATCAAAATGGCAGACGATGCGATGTATTTGGCTAAAAACAAGGGCAGAAACAGAGTAGAATATTATAACCAAAAAGAAATTGAATCCTTAAAGCGCAAGAATTTGCCAAGACAACAAGTTCATCCGGTGTTGGAAAGACAAGAAGATGAAGAAATTTCACTTTTGGATGATGTTGATTTAGGACACCTGCTGAAGGACTGAGAAATGGGATGTGAAGTTTATCAAAATTGCGGCGGATGCGTGTTTCGGGAACTTGATTTGAAAACTTATCAAGGCAAAAAAGAAAATCAAGTCAGAGCGTTGTTGGAAGAAAAATTAGGAACACTCGAAAATATTTGGCAGACACCGCTTTTTATGAAAGACGGATCGCGCAGAAGAGCAGCTTTTGCTTTTGAATTTAAGAAAAACAGGCTTGTTTTCGGGTTTAATGAAAACAAAAGCAACCAAATTGTTGATGTTGAGCAATGCCAGATGATGAGCAAAAAAATCAACGAAGAACTTTTGGCGCTAAGGGGGTTGGTCGAAGCGCTTTGCAAGATTGCCAGCCAAAAAAAAATAAAAGGTAAAAAGTTTGAAAAAGTGCAAATCTTAAAAGGAGATTTGCAGGTTTTGGAAGCTGAAAACGGGCTCGATGTGGTTTTGGAAACCGAAAAGGAACTTTCGCTTGACCACAGGATGGAAATTTGTGATTTTATGAACGGTCATGATAGCTTTATTCGCTTTTCTTGGCGCAAAAAACACGCTTATGAAGCAGAACCGATTTTGGAAAAAACAAAGCCGTTTATTAAGATAGGCGAAATTGATGTTTTTGTGGCGCCGGGAGATTTTTTACAAGCTTCAAAGGAAGGAGAACAAGCTCTTGTGAAACTTGTTTTGGAATCAATTGGTCAAACACGTGGCAAAATGGCTGATTTGTTTTGCGGGATAGGTACGTTTTCTTATGCGCTTTCGGCTTTGAAAGGTGCAACGGTTTTGGCTGTTGATGTGAGTAAATCGCTTTTGAAAGGGTTTCAAAATTCAATCGACAGGCAGATGATTCAAAACATTAAAATCAAAGAAAAAAACCTGTTTTTATATCCCCTAACGGCAGAAGAACTCGAAGGGTTTGATGTGATTGTGTTTGATCCGCCGAGGGCAGGTGCAAAGGCTCAGGTTAAAGAATTGTGTTTGATGGCGGTTGATAAAAGGGTGCAAAAAATTGTGGGCGTTTCCTGCAACCCCGAGACTTTTGCAAGAGATGCAAAAATGCTTGTGGATGCGGGATATAAGCTAAAGAAAATAACAATGGTGGATCAGTTTGTTTATTCTGATCACAGCGAAATTGTTGCGTTGTTTACAAATGAAAAATAAATGAATATAATAGAAAAAAAACTGAACGGAGAAATGTTATGAAAACGAAGTTATCACTTTTAATTCTTCCTTTAATTGCAGGGTGTGTGAGCTATTCTCAAGAAACTTATGAAGACTTGGGAGCTTGTCCGAAAGTTCAAATCAGGCAAGAAGACAGATCCATCATTCAAAAAGCAGGCGGTAGAGATTTGTTTAAAATTGAAATGGTGGGGTATAACGGGCATTGCTATTATGACGAGCGTGTTCAAAAAGACAAAGCCGTTGTTTCACCAACCTTTAAAATCACACGTTTGAGCGACACAAACATTGAAGATGTGCATTTTTCATATTATTTGGAAACTTATGAAGGGCCTGCGAGATTTTTGGGTAAGAAGACTTATTTTTCTGAAGTTCGGATGCCGAAAGGATCTTTTGAAAGCTATCATACAGCAGATGGCGGAGAACTTTCTGTTCCGGCAGGTGAATATGACTTTGAAATGTATGCCGGTTTGAATGCCGTTTTGCAAGACAGTGAATATAAAACAAAATAAAAAAAGGATTTTACGATGGATAGACAGGTTTTGATGGCAAATGCCGTCCGTTTTTTAAGCGTTGATGCAATAAACAAAGCAAACTCAGGGCATCCGGGAATGCCGCTCGGGATGGCTGATGTGGCAACAGTTTTGTTTTCAAAATTTTTGAAATTTAATCCGCGTGTGCCAAAGTGGTTTGACAGAGACAGATTTGTGCTTTCTGCCGGACATGGTTCTATGCTTTTATATTCGCTCTTATATTTGACGGGTTATGAAGATATCAGCCTTGATGATATTAAAAATTTCAGACAGCTTCATGCCAAAACGGCAGGGCATCCGGAATATGGGCATCTGCAGGGAATTGATATGACAACGGGGCCTTTGGGGCAGGGAATTTCTTCAGCTGTCGGTATGGCTTTAGCGGAAAGAATCGTGAATGCAAAATTCGGCGACAAGCTTTGTAACCACTTTACCTATGTGATTGCAGGTGACGGATGTTTGATGGAAGGGATTTCGGAAGAAGCAGCCGCTATTGCCGGGCACTTGAAATTAAACAAACTCATTGTTTTTTGGGACAATAATAATATTACGATTGACGGCACGGTTGATGATGCAAGCTCGGTTGACCAGGCAAAACGTTTTGAAGCAATGGGGTGGAACACAATCGAAATCAACGGACACGATTTTTTAGAGATTGAAAATGCAATCTTGAAAGCGCAAAAATCAGACAAACCGACACTCATTGCTTGTAAAACAACAATAGGATATGGCGCGCCGAACAAGTGTGGGACTTCAAAATGCCATGGGTCACCTTTGGGAGAAGAAGAAACAGCTTTGATGAGAGAAAACTTGGGCTGGAAATATGCAGAATTTGAAGTGCCCGAAGATGCGCTCAAAGCTTGGCGCGAAGCGGGACTGCGCTCAGATGAAGAATATGCGCTTTGGCAAAGAAATGTTGCCGGAAACAAAGCTTTTGAAGATTATGTTAACGATGTTTTGCCTGATGGTTGGAACAAAGATTTGGACGCCTTAAAAGAAAAAGCTATTGCCGAGCAAACAAAAGTTGCGACACGCAAAGCTTCGCAGATGTGTTTGGAAGAAATTGTGAAAAATGTGCCGCAAATGGTTGGCGGATCTGCCGATTTGGCGGCTTCGAATTTGACGTTGACGAGCTATTCGAAAACAATCAAGCCAAATGAATATGGCGGCAACAACATTAAATACGGGATCAGAGAACACGCGATGGGCGCGATGATGAACGGGCTTGCTTTGCACGGCGGTGTGATTCCGTTTGGCGGAACATTTTTTGTGTTTTCGGATTATATGCGCCCGGCAATGAGGCTTGCTGCTTTGATGGGTGTCAGGGCAATTTATGTTTTAACACATGATTCAATCGGCGTTGGTGAAGACGGACCGACGCACCAGCCGATTGAGCATTTGGCCTCATACAGAGCAATGCCGAACATTTATACCTTCAGGCCATGTGATGTGGTGGAAACGGCAGAGGCTTGGGAAATTGCAATCACGAGCGAGCGAACACCTTCAATTTTGGCACTTTCAAGGCAGAATCTGCCAATGCTTAGAACGGATGCAAAGGAAAATTTGAGCAGAAAAGGTGCGTATGTGATCAAAGACTGCGAAGGTGAACGCGATGCAACAATCATTGCCACCGGTTCGGAAGTTTCGTTGGCGGTTGAGGCGCAAGCAAAGCTCAAAGAAAAGGGTATTCAAGCTGCGGTTGTTTCGATGCCTTGTATGGAGCTTTTTGACAGGCAATCTGAAGAATACCGGCGAAAAGTTTTAGGAACAGCGCCGTGTGTGGCTGTTGAAGCGGCAACAACGTTCGGTTGGGATAAATATGCTGATGCAACCGTTGGAATGGAAACTTTCGGCGCTTCGGGCAAAGGCTCGGATGTTTATGAATTTTTCGGTATAACGGTTAATGAAATTATCAAAAAGGTTGAAAAACTTTTGATTTTAAAATAAAGTTAGCCCAATATTAACTTTTAAATCGAAGGAAAAAAATATGGCCGGTAGTATCAATAAGGTTATTTTGGTTGGCAATTTGGGCGCTGATCCGAGAGTGGCAAACACACAAAGCGGCGCTAAAATCGTGAACTTTAATTTGGCAACATCTGACAGATGGCGCGACAAAGCAACAGGCGAAATGAAAGAGCGCACAGAATGGCATCGTGTGGTGATTTTTAATCCACAACTTGCAGAAACGGCAGAACGCTATTTGCACAAGGGCTCAAAGGTCTATATTGAAGGGCAATTGCAAACGAGACGCTGGGAAGATAACAGCGGTCAAGAAAAATTCATGACAGAGGTTGTGTTGCAAAATTATGCGGGAACGCTTGTGTTGCTTGATGCAAAAGATGGAGGCGCTTCTGCCGGCGGCGAGGATCCGTTTGGGGCATCTGCTTCAGGCTGGGATTCAGGCACATCTGATTCTACAGCTCCGGCGGCTGCTGATTTGGATGATGATATCCCATTTTAAAAATCTTGTATAACAGCACATCTAAGCTCAAAATTTCAGGGTGGAAGTGTCCTCACGTACTTCTTTGTACGCTCCGGTACTTCCACCTTTATTTTGAACTTATCTGCACTATTCTCCAAGATTTTTTAAATGTCATTAAAATGCGTATAATGACTAATTGATACAGACGTCTTTCTTCAAGCTCGGTCATGTACCAACACGTACACTCCCTTCGTGTTCAATCAAACTTCTTATTATACGCACACGCTCTCCGCATTTTGTTTTAAAATACATATAAGGCAACTAAGTACAGAGAGCCTTTCAAAAGCTAAGTCATGTACCAAAATGTACACTCCTGTCACTTTTGAAAGGCTTTCTTATTATTTGCCATATTGTCCGAACTTTTTGAATGTGCTATTAAGGCACATTTTTTATAGCCGGTTGTAATACACTCAGATTATTAGAAATACTTCCAAGCGACGACGCTGCGGGAGGCTTGAGGATCAGAGCCGACGCAATGCATGGTTGCTTCTGTCATGGTTAAAGGACGAGTTTGTTTGTTTTCAGCAAAGTATGCAGAAGGTTTGCGCGGGAATGTCGGTTCGCCATCGTCAGCGCCGACAGAGACGCCAATCAAGCCGACTTTTTCGCCGAGACCCCAATCCATCGTGGCAAGGCCGACGCAAGCTTCAACAGGCAAATCACGATAGGTGACAACAAAGGCTGTTTTTTCAGGACCGCCTTGAACAGCTTTATCAAGAGTGATGGTTACACGGCCCTTGTATGGATTCATTAAGGTGCTGTTGGCTCCAAGCATGCGCTGAGAAACCATGTTGTATTTGACGGCTGTTTGAATATCAAAACTTTCATAGCTGTCTTGGTTGCCATAAAAAGAACGGATGTTTGTTGTCATCAAAGCGACTTGTGTGATTGTTTCGTTCAAACGATGGCGGCGCATGGCTTTAGAATAGCCAACGAGCGAGCCTGCCGTGATGACAGCAATGATGGCAAGGACTGCAAGCATTTCAACCATGCTTCTCCCGCCTTCTTGCTCAAAACAGCCTCTTTGCTTGAAATTTTTTCGCTCATGTATGTTTTTGATACACTTCGCTCTAAAATTTCGGCGCACTGATACTGTTTTAATCAAGAATGTTAAAAAAGAAGGATTTTTCATGGCAAACCTCACATAAAGTCATATTCCATTTTAACATATATGAAGTTAATAACAAGTTTATCTTTAGTCATAAAAAAAAGAAGAATAAGATTGCCGAAGTTGGTTCTGTAATGACAATAAGGAAGCATCGCCTTATGCGCCGTAAGCGCTGGCGATGAGAGATGAGATCCCTGGACGCACGAATGCGCTGCATCGCGCGAGGGATGACAAGCATATTATTTTTTTGTGTTGATGATTTTTAAGGCTTCATCCAGGCTCAAATCAGGTTTGCGCTCTTTGGGCGGAATGGCATAGTTTGTTTTGCCGCATTTAAGGTATAAGCCATAGCGGCCCGTTGCCAACACAATATCTTCATTTGTTGCCGGGTTTTTGCCCAAGACTGTGGGTTCGGCTTTTGCCTTAGCGCCTTTTAAAAGTTCTTCGGCGCGAGATTTTGTAATGTTGAAAACAGTGTCTGCTCCCGACAAAGAACGAGATTTTGTGCCTTGTTTGACATAAGGGCCGAATTTGCCGATGTTAACCTCAATGCCGTCGCCTAAATCTTTGGGCAGCGAGACAAGCGTTTGAGCCTGTTCGAAAGTTAAGTTTTCGGGCAAAATGCCACGCGGCAGGGCAATGCGCTTGGGCTTTTCGGTTAAAGCGGTTGCGTCTTCGCCCCACTGGACATAGAAACCGTATGGGCCTTTTTTCAAATATATATTTAAGGTTTTATAGGTGCCGAGCAATTTATCTTCCGGCTTTGGTTCTTTTGGCGCGCTTAAATCTTGTGCTTCTTCATCTTTGACATCGGTTAAAGGTTTGGTATATTTACACTCAGGATAGTTTGAGCAGCCTAAGAAAGCACCGAATTTGCCGAGTTTGACGCTCAGATGTCCTTTGTGACATTCGGGACAAAGACGCGGATCTGAGCCATCGGCTGTTGCAGGAAAGAGGTGATGCGCCAAAACTTCATCTATTTTTTCAATGACATCCGAAACCTTTAAAGGCGCAACAGAATCAATGTTTTTGATGAATTTTGACCAAAAGCCCGTTAAGAGTTTTTTCCAATCCATTTGCCCGTTTGAAACATCATCTAAAAACTCTTCAAGTTGCGCGGTGAAGTCGTATTCAACATATTTTTTGAAGTAGTTTTCCAAAAAGACGGTCACAATGCGGCCCCTGTCTTCAGGGATGAAGCGGAGTTTTTCAACCTTGACGTATTTGCGCTCTTGCAAAACGGCAATGATTGAGGCATAGGTTGACGGGCGGCCGATGCCGAGTTCTTCAAGTTTTTTGACCAAGCTTGCTTCAGTGAACCTTGGCGGCGGGGTGGTCATGTGTTGTTCGGGTTTGATTTCGCCTTTATCAAGTTTTGAGCCTTCGTTGACGTTTGGCAAAATACGGTTTTCATCATCTTCAGTGTTATCGTCTTTGCTTTCCTGATAGAGTTTTAAAAAGCCGTCAAACGCTACAACCTGACCGTTGGCACGGAGCAAAATTAAGCCGTCTGCCGAGGTGGAATCGATGGTCACGCGGTCAAGAACAGCCGGCGACATTTGGCAGGCAACCGTGCGCTTCCAGATAAGCTCATATAATTTATGCGAATCGGCATCTAATTTGGTTTCTAACTTCTTCGGGGTGTTCATCACATCAGACGGGCGAATGGCTTCGTGCGCCTCTTGAGCATTTTTGGATTTTGTTTTATAAATCTTGGGTTCTTTAGGCAAATACGGCGCGCCAAAATATTTTTCGATGGCTTGGCGGCAAGCGTTGATTGCTTCAACAGAAAGATTGACGGCATCCGTTCTCATATAGGTGATTAAGCCGTCTTCATAAAGCTTTTGAGCAATCTGCATGGTCTTTTTGGCTGAAAAACGAAGTTTGCGCGCAGCTTCCTGTTGCAAAGTTGAGGTGGTGAACGGCGGTGCCGGATAACGACTTGCTTTTTTGCGTTCAACAGACGAAACCGCAAAATCTTGTGCCTCAATTTTGGCTTTTGCCTCCATGGCTTTGGCTTCGTTGTTCAAATCAAACTTTTCAAGTTTTTTGCCGTCTAAGTTAATCAAATGAGACGGGATGAGCGCTTTTTTGTTATCCAACAAATCAACATCAACCGTCCAATATTCTTCCGGTTTGAATTTTTCAATTTCCGTTTCGCGATCGCAAATCAGGCGGAGTGCGACAGACTGCACACGACCTGCTGACTTTGAGCCGGGAAGTTTGCGCCACAAAACAGGCGACAGGGTAAAGCCGACAAGATAGTCAAGCGCGCGGCGCGCCATGTACGCAGAAACGAGATTTTCATCAATTTGACGCGGGTTTTTGATGGCCGCAGTGACGGCAGATTTTGTGATTTCATGGAAGACAACACGCTCGATTTTTTTGCCTTTGATTTTTTTGCGGGCCGTTAATTCTTCTAATATATGCCAAGCGATGGCCTCTCCTTCTCTATCAGGGTCGGAGGCTAAAATAAGGGTGTCGGCATCTTTTAAAGCGGCGATGATGTCATTCAAGCGTTTTTTGCCTGAAGCGCTCAGCTCCCATGTCATGTCAAAATCTTTATCGGGATTGACAGAGCCGTCTTTCGAGGGCA
>DPKR01000045.1 GCA_003542415.1 Alphaproteobacteria bacterium
TGATTTTCAAAGAGCACTTTCTTTGGCGTTAAAAGCAGATAAATGCCAAGAAGCATATGACATAAAAAACTTAATAGCGCAAATTTATTTAAAACTTCAAGACAAGGAAAATGCCATTCAATATTTTCATCAAGCTTTAATTTTAAATTCCAAAAGTATGGACACACTTATCAATTTAGGAACTTTAGAGCAAGATGAAAGCTATTTTAAAAAAGCTCTATCGCTTTATCCTCAAAGCTATGAAGCTCATTTGGCATATGCCGATTTTTTAGCTCAAGACGGCAGAAAAGCAGAAGCTTTGGAGCAATATCGAAGTGCGCTTCTCTTGGGTGGCGATAACGCAGCTTTGAGCAACAACATCGGACTCATCTTAAAAGATATGGCAGATTACAAGGGTGCACTTGATTTGTTTCTTAATGCCTATTTAAAAGATCAATCAAATCAAGATATTGCCGTTAATATGGCTGAAACTTTAGTTTTGTTGCACAATAACGAACCAAAAGAAGCTGTCAAGATTGCAAAGCTTTGGGCTGAAAATGCGCCGGATAATATTTTTGCCTTAAAAACTTTGGCAGCGTTTGAAAACAGAGTTTTTGAAAATGACAAAGAGTATGTTTCTGCTTTGTTTGATGAATTTGCCGGTGTTTATGATAAACAAATGGAAAATATTAACTACAATGTTTTAAACAAAATCAAAGAATTAGATATCAATATTGAGGGTAATGTTTTAGATTTAGGTTGTGGCACCGGGCTGGCAGCCGAAAAACTCAAAACCCCAGGTTCAAATTGGACAGGCATTGATATTTCATCAAAAATGCTTAAAATTGCAAAAGAAAAGCAACTCTATGACACCTTGGTCCAAGCCGATGTTTTAGATTTTTTAGAAAACAATAAGTTAAAGTTTAACATAATTTTGTGCTTAGATGTTATTGAATATATTAAAGATTTTGAAAATTTATTTAAGTATTGCTTTCCATCGAGCTTGGTTTTTAGTATTGAAAAAGCACCTGATCAGATTAACGATTTTTGTGTGAACGCACAAGGACGCTATCAGCACAATCCGGAATATGTGAAAAATCTTTTAAAAACAATTGGTTATCAAAGCATTGAAATGCATCCCCTCACCCTCCGTAAAGAAAACGGCAAAGATGTGGAAGGCTTGCTCTTTATTTGTAAGAAAGCTTAGATTTTAATAAAAATTTTGGTTGCTTTTGATTTTAACATTTGCACGATGGTCAACAAGAACACCATTTTTCAAAACAACTTCTTTATCCATTTTCGCGGCCAAATCCATATTATGCGTTGCAATCAAAGCTGACAACCCGGTTTCTTTGACGATATTTAAAAGCTCTAAGAAAACATTGTCGGATGTGTTTGGGTCCAGGTTGCCCGTTGGTTCATCAGCAAGCAGCATTTTAGGCGTGTTAGCCAAAGCTCTTGCAATAGCCACACGTTGTTGTTCACCTCCCGAAAGCTCTGCAGGCCTGTGTTTTAAACGTTCTTTTAAGCCTAAGCGCACAAGGAGCCATTCTGCTTTTTCTTGAGCTGCCTTTTTAGATTTGCCGTCAATCAACTGGGGCAAAACAACATTTTCGAGTGCATCAAAATCAGAAAGCAAGTTGTGATATTGATAAACAAAGCCTAAGTAATTGAGCCTGAGCGATGTACGTAAAGCATCGCTTGCCAAGCTGCAGTCTGTGCCGTCTAAAAAGATTTGTCCGCCGGAGGGACGTTCTAGCAAACCCGCGATTTGCAAAAGAGTTGATTTGCCTGATCCTGAAGGCCCGACAAGCGCAACAACTTCTTTGGGCTTGATTTCTAAATTTAATCCCTTCAAAACGTCAAGACGTTGACCTCCTTGATAAAAATGTTTTGAAATATCTTTTAACTCAAGTGTCGGAATTATTTTATTCATATCTTAAAGCCTCCACAGGATCATATTTTGCGGCACGATAAGCCGGATAAATTGTTGCACAAAAGCAAAGAAGCAATGAAACAATTGCAACCAAGCTCACTTCCATCCAGTCAATTTCGGCAGGAAGTTTTGATAAAAAGTATATTTCAGCCGAGAACAAATCACGCCCGGAAAGCATTTCTAAAAAGCGTCTAATCCGTTCGATATTTAAGCAAAAAACCACACCTAAGAGCGTGCCGATAAGCGTGCCGACAATGCCGATATATGCACCATCCATCATAAATATGCGCATAACCATCCCTTTTGTTGCGCCCATTGTTCGGAGCACCGCTACATCGCGTCCTTTGTCTTTAACAAGCATAATCAGCCCCGTAATGATGTTAAATGCAGCAACCAAAATAATCAGCGTTAAAATCAGAAACATCACATTGCGTTCAACATCAATTGCGTTAAAAAAGGCGGCATTACTCTGTTTCCAGTCATAAACATAAGCATCCATCCCGACACTTTCTTCAATTAAATTTCGCATATTTTTCAAATCATTACTGTCTTTTAAGCTGACATCAATTTGTGTTGCAGCACCGTAAAGACCGAAAAACTTTTGTGCGGCTTCCATCGGCATAAAAATGAAGTTAGCATCATATTCATACATTCCGACATTGAAAGTGCCCAAAATTGTATATGCCTTCATTCTGGGAACAGTACCAAAGGCAGTTACTTTACCGTTTGGAGAAATCAATGTGATTTCATCGCCGACCATCAATCCAAGCTTGTCTGCTAATCTTTCGCCTAAAATAACATATTCATCGTCAAAAGCTTCAATATTAACGTTGGTCAAGCCTTGCCTTAAAACATCTTTTTTTATCAAATCTTCTTTGTTGACACCGCGTACAATTGCACCTTCAGCCATTGAACCTGTTGAAACAAGAAGCTGCTTTTCAATCATCGGAATAGCAAGCTCAACCCCTTCAATTGCTTCCAAACCTTGAACGGCGGTTTTATAATCCGTAAAAGGAAAACCAGGCGTTGATACAAGCATAATATGTCCGTTCAGCCCCAAAATACGGGATAATAATTCGCTTTTAAATCCGTTCATCACGCTCATGACAATAATCAGTGTGGCCACACCGAGAGCTATCCCCGTGAAAGCAAAACCTGTTATAACCGAGATAAAGCCTTCTTTTCTTTTAGCTCTCAGGTAGCGTCCGGCAACCATACGTTCGAATTTTGAAAAAATCATGAAGCTTATCTCCTTTATTTGAACAAGTCTTTGATTTTATTGAAAAAGTTTTTTGTTTCCGGTTGGCAGGAATCATTATCGCTTGCCAAACGAAACTCCTCTAAGATTTCTTTTTGCTTCTTAGAAAGGTGCGTTGGCGTTTCCACTTTGATCATAACAAACAAATCACCGCGCTTATCGCTATGCATTAAAGGCATACCCTGCCCTTTGAGCCTGATTTGCGCACCGGTTTGAGTGCCCTCAGGGATGGAAACTTCAAGTTTTTTGCCGTCAATACCTGGAATTTCGACTTTGCCTCCAAGTGCTGCACAAATCATAGAAACCGGAATCGCGGTATACAAATTGGTGTTTTGTCGCTCATAAAGCTTATGATCTTCTATATTGATATAAATATACAAATCACCTTTTGCCCCACCACGCAAACCGGCTTCGCCTTCACCAGCAACACGCATCCGAACACTATCCTCAACACCTGCAGGGATTTTAACCTTAATAGATTTTTCAATCCGTGTAACACCCAATCCGTTGCATTTTTTGCATTTGTCTTTAACGGCATGCCCTTCTCCGTGACAAGTCGGACAAGTTGTTTCAAAAACAAAAAATCCGCCTTGTTGACGCCTGATTTTCCCTGTGCCGTGGCATGTTTCGCAAATTGGGGCTTCCTTGCCATCTGCCGTGCCATAGCCATGACAAGTTTCGCAAGGCTCTGTAGTTTTGATTTTTATTTCTTTTTCAATACCGTTAAAAGCTTCTTCTAATGTAATACTTAAATTATAGCTCAAATCCGAACCGCGTCGATTTTCGCTCCTGTTGCCGGCTCGACCTCCGCCCATAAAGTCAGAAAAGATATTTGAGAAAACATCTGACAAATCTTCTGCATTAAAACCAAAACCGCCACCAAACGGATTGGAGCCTCCCATGCCGTTTTGAAACGCTGCTTTTCCATATCTGTCATATGCCGCACGTTTTTGTTCGTCTTTTAAAACTTCATAAGCTTCGTTGATTTCTTTGAACTTTTGTTCGGCTTCTTTATTGCCGGGATTGCGATCGGGATGATATTGCATCGCCCGTATCCTGAAAGCGTGTTTAATATCATCAGCACTTGCTGATTTATCAACACCTAAAATTTCGTAATAATCTTGTTCTGCCATTTTTAATCTTTCTTATTTTGCTCCAACAATTTCGGGCTAACCCACATCTGACCCTCTTTTAAAAATTCGGGCAACTCTTTTAAGGCCGAAGCCCCTGCTGCCTTAGCATGTCCGCCACCGCCGAATTTTGCAGCAATTTTGGAAACATCAACATCATCTTTTGCTGTATAAAATGAAAGGTTCCAACAGTTTTTCTTATTCATAAAAAAGTTAATCATCACATCATAATCAGCAATATTGTCCAAGCTGTCATAAAACTCGGAATAACCTTGAGCAATATTTGCACAAATGCATTTATATCCCTCAAACTCCGTCACAAAGGCTTGAGCTCTGGCTAAACGATAATTACGATTATGAATGTAAGATAAGATAGCTCGTCCTTTTTCAACCATAGGATTGATTTCAACCTCATCTCTGATGAGCTGTCCCCAAATTTTTTCATTCGGTTTATTCACACCTAACGCCTGCATGGCATATTCAAACGGCCGAACACGTTTATCTTCCAAATCAAAAACATCATTTAGACCTAAAAGCTTGATTCCAAGCGGCAAACGCTTATCCGGATAAAAATAGTGCCATGTTAAGATAATGGCTGCCGTACCAACTTTCCGCACACCTTTAATCGGTGTTTCACCTGCCTTGACACGTTCTTCATATTCATTGATGATTGACACATGGTGATCAATCCAAGTGAGATCAATCTTTTTATTGAGCTCAAACATATAATCAAGCGGCAACGCAATATCGCAAATCACAATTTTATCATGTTTTTCAATTTCTTCATACGGAATTTCGGAATCATGGTTAAAAGGCAAAAACTCTGCTTCCGGATAAACGCTTTTAACAATTGCTGCCGAACCTTTTCCGTCATGATCTGCCATATGATATATACATAACATTTCTTTTTTTTCCTTTTATTTTTAAAATTCAACAACCATACCATCAAAAGCCGGAAAAACATTATCTGGCGTCAGGCGATTAACATCATCCCAATCACACTCTGAAGCCATGTGATTAATGATTGTCGCTTCCGGTTCAATCAGATTAACATATTCCAAAAGTTTATCAAGCTCCATGTGATAAAATTTTTCATAGTGTGACTTAATAACAGTAAGCGGTAAAATAAGCAGCTTCGGCTTAACTTTAATTTTGCTTAGTGCTTTGGGGGCAATTTCTTTACAATCAGCGACATACACAACCTCTCCATCGTTAAAAATATACCCGTTTGAAGGCACAATATGTCCTTCAAGCTCTAAAAGATTGACTTTCAAATCCCCCAAAAAAAGACTTTCGTTTTCACCGATAATATGCGGCATAAGACTTGCTTTATATATCCCTTTGTCAGGCAAATTATTATCTGAAATCAAATAAGAAAAACGCGTTTTAATCTGTTCGATTGTGTGAGCGGCGCCATATATATCAAGCGGCTTTTTTTCAATACGATTAATTTCACGCAAATCATCAATGCCGTGCAAATGATCAGCATGTGCATGCGTATACAAAACAGCATCAAGATATCTGATATGATGTTCCAAAAGATGATCCCGCAGGTCAGGCGAAGTATCAATCAAAAGCTTTTGCTTATCTATTTCAAGATATGTACCGATACGTTTGCGCCTGTTTTTAGGGTTGTTTGGATTACACGCCCCCCATCCTCTTGAAACCGAAGGCACACCGGGTGCAGCACCTGTTCCCATCATAATGATTTTATTCATCTTTCACCGCCTTATCATAAAGCCTAAAAAAGTTTTGTGTTGTTATCTCAGAAATAACATCTAAAGAAACACCCTTCAAATCAGCCAAAATTTGAGCCGTATATTTCACATATGATGGCTCGTTTATCTTTCCTCTCATCGGAATTGGCGCCAAATATGGTGTATCTGTTTCAACAAGCAGACGATCCATAGGCACTTTTTTGAAATTTTCTCTTAAATCATCAGCATTCTTAAATGTAATCATCCCCGAAGCTGAAATATAAAAACCGATATCAAGCGCACGTTTTGCCAGTTGAAATGAAGAACTATAGCAATGAATTTCACCTTTAAAAGCTTTTTGTCTGTATGCTTTTTCCAATAAATCCATCGTATCATCTTCTGCATCTCTTGTGTGAACAACAAGAGGAAAACCGCTTTCCTGTGCTGCTTTAATCATTTCATTGAAGACCTTAATTTGCACATCTTTCGGCGAAAAATCATAAAAATAATCAAGCCCGCATTCACCGATACCGACAATTTTTCTATGTTTTGTGTTTTTCAAAACATCTTGAGCTGTCACATATTCATATGCGTGCGCATCGTGCGGATGAACACCCGTCACTGTCCAAACATTTTTGAATTTTTCACAAATTTCAAGCTGTTTATCAAGCTCATCAAATTTGCCGGCCGCATTTAAAAAACAAGAAACACCGGCCAAATTTGCGCGTTTGATTACATTTTGCAAATCTTCATAAATTTCATTGCTCGATAAATGACAATGGCTATCAACAAGCATTTTACATCACCTTCGTTATCATATAAAAAATGTTTAGCATTGCCTGTTTTTTATCCATATTAAGACCAATGACTTCGTTGTTGGTTTTAACAATTTCATCATAAAGCTCAAAGAAATTTTCAGCTTTTTCACCTGATTTGACAAGATCTGCAACAAATTTTAAAACGAGTTCAATTGTCAATTGCCAAATATTTTCATCTGAGGCGGCGGATGAAGCAAGGTTTAAAGCTTTTGAGAGATCAAAGCGATTACCCGCATATAAAACCGCTTGCAAATCTTCATAAATTTTTAAGCCGTCATTTGTTGCATAGTTAATGGCTTTACCAATGCTTCCTTGGCTGATTTTTGCAAGACCTTGAACTTCTTTTTCTTTCAACTCAGGCAGAAAGCGCCTCAATAGCATGGCAATATTCGTTTCACTTAACGGTTCTAAATTGAGCTTTGCACAACGAGAACGAATGGTTGGCAAAAGCTTGTTCGGGTTGTGAGAAACAAGGAGTAATATGCTTTTTGCCGGCGGTTCTTCCA
>DPKR01000114.1 GCA_003542415.1 Alphaproteobacteria bacterium
CCCTATCCTCTCCGATATATGCCGATTTTGAACGTTCATCAACACTCATATTTTCAACTTTCAAAACAGCACCATCAAGCTCGCAACATTTCACACACGCGCCATCATTTTTCTCACGTGTATATGAGCCATCATTTTTGATCATGGAACAAAGCCTTAAAGGCGTGCTCGAGGTGGCAAGCAACACGCAATCTTGCTTATATTTTTCTAAATGAGCCTTAACAACAAAATCTTCAACATATTTTTGAATATCTGTTTTGAGGCGCTCAGCTTTTGCTTCATCAAACTCTTTCAAACCATAAGCCTCTGATGAATTGCGCGCCCCCCACGGAATAGAAATCGTGTGCAAAATGTGCCCATCTGTTTGAGCCAAAGTCACCTCTGTCGAAGCCCCGCCCAAATCATAAACAACAGCATATTTTTTGTTTTGAGGTGCATTTAAGAGCGCACCTTTCAAATTAAGCCGTGCTTCTTCAAAAGTGTCGATAATTTCCAAATCAAGCCCTGTTTTAACTTTGACCAAACGCACAAACTCTTTGCCGTTTTTTGCTGTTCTGCAAGCAGCTGTTGCAATCGCACGATAGTTTTGAACTTTGTTTTCTTTCATAATCTCGGCGTATTTGCTCAAAGCATCTACCCCGCGTTTGATTGAAGCTTCCACAAGCTTTCCCGTTTCAAACAAACCTTCGCCAAGTTTTGTGGCTATGGAATCTTTGTAGATAACCTTTCCGTTTTCATCTGCAATCCGAAGTCTGCAAGAGTTTGAACCTAAATCAATGCACGCTGTCTTTTTTGATTCCATCTCTTTTTCTCTTAAAATAAGGGTGTCGTCTAAAGCGCTTTTTATTAAAATGTTTTTTGTTTTGTTTGTTGTTGTGAATCATATCAAGCAAAATACCTTCTCTGATACCGCGATCTGCAATCGTGATTTCAGAAATCGGAAAAGTAGACATCAACCCTTCAATAATGGCACAACCCGAAATTGTCAAATCTGCTTTTGAGGGCCCGATACATCTGTGCTTTCTACGTCCGGCATCTCCCATCGTTTTGATCCGGTTAATCACATTTTCAACCTCTGCACCCGAAAGCGAAAGTCCGTCAACCGCCGACCGATTATATCTCGGCAACCCCAAATGAACCGCACCCAAAACAGTAACAGTCCCTGATGTACCGATCACCTGAATTTCTTGGTTTTGAATAGCCTCATAAATATGGTGCTTTTCATCAAATTCCTGCAAAATTTTTTGTGTCCGTTCAATAATGGTATTATATGCCAAAGTTGTCATTTCTTGGTTTGGAAAAGCCTCAGAAACAGTCACCACCCCATAAGGCAACGAAACATATCCTTCAATAAAAGTCTTTCCCTCTTCGGTCACACGTGCAAGCGAAATTTCGGTCGAACCGCCGCCGATATCAAAAATCAATGCGCGTTTGATTTGTCTGTTCAAAAGCGGCAAACACCCCACAACAGCAAGCCGAGATTCTTCTTTTGAAGATATAATTTCCAAATTTATCCCGACTTCTTTGTTGATCATATTCAAAAATTCATTGATGTTTTTGGCGCGCCTGCAAGCCGCTGTTGCCACAAATCTTGAATGTGTAATCGGCGCATATTCTTCCATCACGCTTTTGCAAACTTTCAAAGTGTTTACTGTGCGCCGCATTGCCGCTTTTGAGAGCAAATTATCTTGGATAATTCCCTCCCCTAAGCGCGTAATTTTTGAAAAAGTTTCCACCACATGAAATGATGTCGGTGTCGGTGTCGCAATCACAAGCCGACATGAATTTGTCCCCAAATCAATAGCAGCATAGTGCTCTGCATCTTGCTCAATTCGTTTTTGCAGATAAGGTTTTGTTAAACGTTTAAAAACCTTTGCCATTAATTTATGCATGCTCCAAATTTAAGCGAATTTTCTCTCTTAGTTCATCAATAGAGACAAGATTCTTATTTTCATCTTCATAATACCAATATGTCCACCCGTTGCACGCCGTTGCATTTTGCGCAGCCGCCCCTAATTGATGGATAGACCCCTCAGCCGTATCGCTTTTGACTGTTCCATCTGAGCGGATCATCACCTGATGCTTTTTATTTGCATCAAAGAGCATTGTCCCGGGCTTCAAAAAGCCTTGTTCTACAACAGTTCCGAACGGAATACGAGCTTGTTTCTTTTTAACAGTGTATTCAAGCTCATCAACTTTGCCAAACTCAATGGCATCAATACGTTTTTGTGCACCCCTAACATAGTTTGCATCTTTTTCAATGCCGATAAATTGACGCCCTAATTTTTTAGCCACCGCGCCGGTTGTTCCTGTTCCGAAAAACGGATCCAAAATCACATCACCAATTTTTGATGACGCCATAATCACACGATATAAAAGCGCTTCAGGCTTTTGTGTCGGGTGCAGCTTGTGCCCGTCCTCATCTTTCAAACGTTCTTTGCCCGTACAAATCGGAATTTCCCATGTTGAGCGCATCTGAACGTCTTCATTCAACGCCTTCATGGCTTCATAATTAAATGTATATTTTGACTTCGGATTTTTCACCGCCCAAATCAGTGTTTCATGTGCGTTTGTAAAACGTGTTCCTCTAAAGTTTGGCATCGGGTTAACCTTGTTCCAAACAATATCATTTAAAATCCAAAACCCTAAATCTTGTAAAATTGTTCCAACGCGGAAAATATTGTGGTAAGAACCAATCACCCAAAGCGAACCGTCATCTTTCAAAACGCGTCTGGCAGCTTGAAGCCAACTTAGCGTATATTCATCATACGCTTTCACGCTTTCAAAACTGTCCCACTCTTCAAACACACCATCAACGGTTGAATTATCGGGTCGTCTTAAAGCGTCACCAAGCTGCATATTATACGGCGGATCCGCAAAAATCATATCAACGGATTTTTCCTCCATCTCATTCATGACCTTGATACTATCATCATTGATAATGGTATTTAAGATTTTTTGAGTATTTATTTTTGCCATTTATCTACCCTTTGCTGGATAACTACAATGGCATAAGTATAAAAAAAGATTAGTTATAATTTTATTAACGAAAATATTTTTTTTGGAGCATCATAAAATCTAACGTAAGATCTCTCTTATTTGAGAATCTCTGCCTTCAACAATGGCCAGTTCCTCATCTCTGATACCCTCAACCTTAGACATTTGCTTTTGTTCCTCAATCAAATCCTGATACCATTGCTTTTGGCTTTCACTCATGTCTGATTGTATTTGAGATTCAAGAACATCAATCACCCTTAAGGTATGTTTTTTGAGCTCATAAGCTTTCAAAATTGTGCGCAACCTTTGTTCGGTGTAATAAAAACGTTGAGGATTAATACAATTTTTTTCAAACCAAAGCTTCACAATCCACGGAATGCGTTCGGCTGTTGCTTCATTATCAAAAGCAAATTCCTCCGGAACTTTTGCCATATATCCGCGCTTTGCATATTCCCCCCACTGCTTCAAAAAGAGCTCTGCTTCTTTTGCCGAAATTACATCTGAGGTTTGAACAATCGGACAAACCTTTGAAAAACGCAAATCAATAATCCTTATGCTGAGCAATTTCCAAACAAAGATGATTGAAACAAATAAAATCAAATATTTTTTAAAATTTTTCTTTACCATCTGAACCCCGATATCAAATAGTCCGGATAAACATCATAAGTGAGTGCCAATTGTCTTGCTTTTTGCACATCTGGAATATACCCTTCTCCCAAAGCATGCATATGTATTCCCTTTGAAATAAGAAGCATATCAGCACCCATATGCGCACCTGATTTCATATCGCTTAAAAAACTATCCCCGATAAACAATGTTTTCTTGACACTTGTAGGAAAACTTTCTTGCGCATAGGCTAACACACTTTGATCCGGCTTTCCGACAGTGATGATCGAACCGCCTAAAAGAGTGTATTGTTCAGCAATAGCTCCCGCACTCAAACACACCTCACCGTCCTTGTGAGTGGCAACATCTGTCCCAACACAAACGAGCGGCAAGCGCATTGCCACAGCTGTTTGAAGTTCCATATTATAATCTTCAACATTTTCTTTTGCCGGATTTATATCACCGATAAAAATAAAATCAGCCTCATTCAAGCTTGAAACCTTTTGATAATCAAGGCCCTCAAATATCCCCTTATCGGCATCTCCCCCGAGATTGTAATAACGTTTGCCGAGCTTCGTGTTGTTTTTGAGCTTATAATGCAAAATTTCGCCTGCTGTCACAATAGATGTCAAATTGCTCAAATCAAACGAAACATCTTTCAAATTTTGCGCCAGTTCGCTCATTCTCAGCGGCGAATTCGAAAGAATAACAACAGGAAGGCCCCTGTCATGCATATTTTTTAAAGCTTTTAATGCTTCTGATGAAATCCCGTTTCCTTTTGTTAAAACACCATCATACCCGCAAACAACGGAATCATACGAGCCTATAATTTTTGATATTCCGACAATCGGTGTAATTTGCTTCATCTTGAGTGCCTTAGTTCTTAGTTCAATTTTTTAGTTTATTTCTTTCTTTTTACTCAATTTTTTTCGAAAAGAAAAGTATTTATGCAAGATATATGTCAAAATAGTGGAAAAAGTCAAGTAAATTCCCTGAGCCCAAAGCGGATTTATTTTGCATATTTCAATCAAAAACGAAAGCCCGACAACATTGGCAAAAAACAAGAAAATATAAACGCTCCAAGCTTTTATAAACTCGGCAACAATATCCCCCTTGCTTCGAAAAACATAGTAGCGCATTGTTGCAATTGACAGATTGACCGTCACGAACCATTGTACAACGAGCGAAAGCAAATATGGCAGCCCGATAATTTCAAGCAAAAATGCATAAAAAGCATACGCAAAAACCGTATTAAAACCGCCGACGAGCAAAAAGCGAAGCTTTTCCGGAACTTTTGAAAACCAAAGATTTTCAACTTTCAAATAAAGATTTATCAGAAATGGGTATTTTGCGCCAAAAACGAAATGAGCGGGCAATGATTTATCCATTAATGTTTCAAGCTCTTTGTTTCGCCAGTCAGACAAAACATTTTCATCAAAAATATCCTCCGGATGCGCTTGATCAATTGCCGTAACAGACGGATGGATCATCACTTCTGCCGCCTCAAAGCCTTCGGGGATAAGCACCTTTTCAAAGTGTTCTTTCGAAAGCTTACATGTGTAAAGCATTGTATAAAAATAGGTTTTTGAGCTGTATCCGTTCAAAACAGCAAAAAAACGCAACAAAAAATATTTAATTAATCCGCCGTCAAAAAGATACGCCTTGTTTTTGTTTGTTTTCATCGTCATTAAGGCACATTCGTTCATCACTCGAATACGTTCTATGCCATATTTCTCTTTTAATTCAAGCATCACCTTAAAAATCAAAGGAATCATGTGCACATGCCTGTGGCTGTCAATATGTGTGAGCTTAACGCCCATTTTCTGCGCTTTAATAATTTGAGCCTCAATTTCTGATTTCACTTCATCCCGAAGTTTTTTGGGTTTGACAAAAGCCAAAAGCAAGAGCTTAACAAATCCGTTTTTAAATTTCCCATCATCACCGGTCAAAAGCGGTAGCTTTGAAGAATCAAGCGCCGGATATTCATTTGTTAAGTTCACATGCAATCCCAAATCCAAGTCAGGCATCTGTTGTGAAAGTTCTACGGCCTGAGGTGCATATTTTTGATTAACCATCAAACTGGCGGCATTTAAAATGCCTTCATCATACGCTTTTTTAATTGCAGTATTAACGCCTATGCTGATTCCGAAATCGTCAGCATTGAATATGACTTTATTTGTCATCGTCTTTGTCTTTTCCCTCAATCAAATCAGCCAAATAAAGCGGACGCTTTTTCACTTCAATATGAATTTTACCGATATATTCACCGATAATTCCAAGCGTAATGAGTTGAACAGCCCCGACAAACCCCACAACAGAAACAATTGTTGCATAGCCCGGGGTCGGATTATGTTGAACAAAATGTTCAAAAATCACCCAAATCCCCAGCAAAATCGAGCAAGCCGCGCCGGCAAACCCGAACCATGTTGCCAAATGAAGCGGACGAACGGAAAACTGTGTAATGCTGTCAATGGCAAGCTGTAAACTTTTAACAAAATTATATTTTGTATGTCCGCTAAAACGCTCCGGTGCCACAAAGTCAATCACCTTGACTTTGTCGTTTGGCATAATCCAGCTGAGCAATCCTCGAAAGAGTCTGTCTTGCTCGTTAAAACCTTTTAAAAAGTCAACATACTTACGATCAATCAACCTAAAATCAGGCATACTGGCCGGAATTTTCGTTTCAGAGAGCAAATTCAAAATAAAATAAAATGTTTTCGCACAAAACTTATAAAACCAAGATGTTGCAACGTTATCAACGCGCTTTGTCAAAACAATTTCCGAGCCATTGAGCCATTCCTCAACCATTTGCGGAATATAAACGGGCGGATGCTGTAAATCCGCGTCCATAAAAATCACTGCATCTCCTTTTGCATAATCCATGCCGGCGGTCATTGCTATTTCATGACCGAAATTGCGTTTTAAGTTCACCATCTTGACCCGTTTGTCTTTTTCAAGCAATCCTGAAACCTTGTCAAAAGTCGCATCCTTGCTCCCATCATTGACAAACAAAATCTCAAAATGAACGTTTTTAACCTTACTCAGTTCTTTTTTAAGCTCATCATAAAGCTTTTCGATATTGCCCTCTTCATTATAAGCTGAAACAACAATACTCACCGTTTTCATCTATCTTTCTCCCGAAATATTGTAAAAACCGTAATAAACTTTCTTTATTTTTTTCTTGCCCATTCTGTTTTGGACACTCACCTCCATAACTTGAGGGGGAGATACAAATTTCATCTTTTTGCGAAGAGCATAATATTCTGCCTCTCCGCCTGTTAAAATAAGAGCTCCTTTTGCCGCCACATCGTTTTCATCAAACCACGGATTTTGTTTCAAATCTCCCCAAATAATCGGTTTGGGTTTCGAAGGCGCAAAAAGCGCGGCATTATTAGCCCACCAAACATCTCCTGCCACATATTCTAACGGCAATTTTCCGTTTTTAGCATACCAAATTTGTTCCAAACTCTGCCCAAAAGCTTTGGCATCAAGCTGAAATTTATCGCTTTTATTAAGGCAGATGATTAAAATTTGCGCCACCGCCATCAAGCTCATCAATGCATAAACCCCGATATATAATTTCTTTTTGAAAATATCAGTTAGCTTACATGGTAAAAAGGCAAACAATAAAACACCTGTTAAATAAGCAGAAGGGAAACCCCACATACTTTTGAGCTTAACACCGAAAATAAAGCTGATGGCAATCATCAAGCAAAGCGGCAAAACGCCGACAGTGAGCAAAAAGTCTTTTTGCGTGCGTGTGAGCTTTATATCCAAATGCTTTGCCTTATACCATGCAATACCATAAATCAAAAGCGCACCAAGCCCAAACAAAATTTGAGCACCTGCAAATTTAACAGGATAAATAAAATGCTTTAAAATAGGCCAGTTAGCCAAACTGTCTTGCGAGCCGCGCCCCACAAAATAAGAAAGCGAAGCAAAATTATGCTGATAAAGCCAAACCAAATGAGGCAAAAACACAATCAAACACACAAAAGCGCAAAAATACGGTCCGAAAGTTTTGAGTTTTTGACGTGCGTTTTTGTTATAAATCATAAAAAAGGCCATCGAGAGCAAAAGCAACCCGCTCGTATATTTGTTAAAAAGATTTAAACCGGCAAACAATCCGGTTAAACCCCAGTCTTTGAAAGCATTTTGCTTAAGTGCTTTATAAAAATAGAACACACACATCGGCCACAATGCAAGTGAAACCACATTAACATTATATTCAATCGCGCTAAAGCCGTAATAGATCACCCCTTCTAGCAGCATAACGGCAAAAATCGCCCTGTCTTTGGATAAAAAGCCTCTTGCTAAACGATAGATATATATAAACCCGATTAAAACACACAACTGACTCAATGCATAAATCGCATAAGGCGACTGAAAGCCGATCACATTATAAAAGAAATTTGCAAGCCAACCCGATAGGGGCGGATGTTTGTTTGTGCCGAAATCACAATACATTCCCCAAGAAACAGCCTCGATGCTATCCATCGGAAGCGCTTTGCGCAAGAGCGGCACCAAGCTCCAAACCATAAAGTGCAAAACTAAAAAAACTTGAAACGGATATTGTTTTAAATATTTCATCATATAACCCTTATATTCAATCAACAAAGGCACTATAAATCAAAAATCTGTCAATGTATAGCTTATTTTAAAACTTACACAAAACAAAAAAAGAGTTGTCTACCTTGCGGTAAACAACCCTTCAATTTTCAGAGTTAAAAGGGAAGAATCCCTGCTCGCTCTAAAAGCCAGAGAACAGAGAAGATCAGAAGCAGGACATAACCGAAAATATCACGAAATTTCTCTTCCCAGTCCCGATCTCCGCGTAGTGTCTCCACGGTTCTGCCTACTGAGTAAATAATACTCAGATAGGCAAGAAAAATCAGCACGTACCCCATGGCTTTTACATTGGAATAACTCCGAAGAGACAGAGGATGAAACCAACTCCAGGAACTCCTGTCCCGAGAAATCCGATTATACCCATAATGTACGCCGGCAAATCCTCCCAGTCCCATCCTCTTTCGCGGACGAACTGCACGCTCTCGACCGCTATCGCGATCGCTGCCAAAATTGCGCAAACTGCGCAAATTGAAATGCCTATAATCTTACACATATATTTTTAATTTTAAAGTTTAACAAAAGAAGTCTATCGGCATACCAATACCGACGTAAAGTAGTCCTCCCACTGCCATCAAATTCATGATGAAGTGAGAAAGGTTCTCTTTGTTCCACCCGTTTTCTCGAATACGACGGATGGTTTGGCGAGTGATTGCCACTGCCATAACAATGCATACTGCACTGACAAGCGTGACACCTGCCACAATGTGTGGATTCATATTCATAATATATTCAGTTTTATATTTTTCTAGCTAGTAACTTATCACATTTTAAACATTTTGTCAACACCCTTTTGACAAAAAAACAAAAAAATCAAAATAAGCATATTTATCTAACATAAAAGTTCGGAGAATAGCTTGGATAAAGTTAAAATAAAGGCGGAAGTACCGGAACGTACAAAAAAGTACGTGAGGACACTTCCGACCTGTAATTTTAGCTCTAGACGAGCTATTATACGAACTTTTAAACAGCGACAGGGGCTTTAATTGTGCCATAACTCTCATACCCAACAAGCTCAAAATCTTCAAATTTAAAGTCGTTGATGTCTTTCACATTCGGGTTGATTTTCATCTGCGGCAGAGGCAAAGGCGTATGCGTTAATTGTTCTCTCACCTGTTCAAAGTGGTTATGATAAATATGCGTATCGCCTAAAGTGTGCACAAATTCACCCGGCTTTAAACCGCAAACCTGTGCAATCATCATTGTCAAAAGTGCGTATGAAGCAATATTAAACGGCACCCCTAAAAACATATCGCACGAACGCTGGTAGAGCATGCATGAAAGTTTGCCGTTTGCCACATAAAATTGAAACATCATATGGCAGGGCGGCAACTTCATTTGGCCTATTTGTGAGGGATTCCAAGCCGTCACAATCAAGCGCCTGTCATTCGGCTTTGATTTAATGCGCTCAATCACATCACCCAATTGGTCAATACCTTGCCCGTTCCAGTTGCGCCATTGCGCGCCATAAACAGGGCCTAAATCGCCGTTTTCATCAGCCCACTCGTTCCAAATCCTGACGCCGTTGTCTTGCAAATATTTGATATTCGTATCTCCTTTAATAAACCATAACAACTCATGAATAATGCTTTTAAGATGCACCTTTTTAGTCGTCACCAACGGAAAACCTTTACTTAAATCGAACCTCATCTGACGCCCGAAAACAGAGCGTGTCCCCACCCCTGTTCTATCCATTTTATCCACGCCGTTTTCCATAATATCTTGGAGCAAATCTAAATATTGTTTCATTTATTTTTCCCCTTTGTTTTCAATAGCTGTTATAATATGTTTCATCACGCTTTGATCAACAAAATCACCTTTTTTCACATAAACACGCGTAATAATGTTATCTTCCTCATAATCTTGTGACATTTGGGCATATTTTTGTGCCAAGACATCGGCACAAATACTGATATCAACCTTTGGACCTTTGAGCTCAGGGTTGAGCTCACCCTGATAAACGCAGTCCACAACAATGTCCGGCATCAGCTTTGGTGCCCCTGTCATAAAGAGCTTATAAATGCTTGCCCCGCCAACAACATAAAGCGTGCCTTCAAAATCTTTAAAATCATTAATATTTGTCACAACAAAGTGATTTTCTTTATCCGATACTTCATAATTTTCATCAAACGTCAAAACATAAATTTTTCGGTTTGGAAGCGTGCGGTTTGGAAAGCTTTCATAAGTTGTTTGCCCTGCAACAACACTTGAGCCTTGCGTAATGCGCTTAAAACGCTTAAAATCAGATGAAATGTGCCACGGAATCTGCGGCCCTATTCCTATCACACTGTCGCCCGCATGTCTGCACCAAATTGCCACAATCGTCATGATTTATCCCTCACCATTATCATCCCTCGCTGAGCCGAAAGGCGAATGCGTCAAGGGATCTTCAAATTTACCTCTTTATCATAAAAAATATCCCCCAAAACGCAAATAGATTCTTGCATTTTTGAACATCAAAAAAAACTTGATAAAATAAAAATTATGTGATAATCTCAAGTAATATAGCCAACGAAAAAGATATGCCAGAAAATGATGTTCATTGCAACGGCGGATTTTAGGAGATTAAATAAATGCACATTATCGGAATTGAAACTCAGGGTTTGGGCACAAATAATCAAATGCGTGGCGTTGTCATGAGTGGGGCAAAACAACGCAAAAAGGGCGAGAAAGTCCCGGTCTCGCGTGAATCTCTTATCAAAGCACCGGATGGAACGCTCCTTCACCCTAAAAATTTCGCCTCACAAAAAGCATTTGAACAAGCTGTGCAAGCCGCTGTCAACACCTACTTAGCAACAAATTCGGCGCCTGATTTTGTGATTTTACCTTATGATCACGCAAATGGTGAAACCGAAAATCAAGATGTCGATGCCTTGTCTAAAACGCTCAAAAAAGCTTTTGAAACGAGCGGACACAAAATCAAAACAATGGTAATGGCAAGTAATTTGTATGATTATCAAAATGTTGACCTTATTCATGTCGGCAAACACCTGCTCTCTCAAAAAGATGAACAAATCTTAAAAAATTCCCCTTCTCTTAAAGCAAAAGTTGTCGAAACATTAGGCGTGCCGAGCAATATCTCTTGGAGTCTGATCAAAAATTTGGCACACTTGCCTCCTGCTGAGAAAATTCTTGAAAAATACGGAACCTTCAAAAAAGTTTTATCCGGGAATTTACTCTATGGCAAAGATGCAGCCATTGAAAAAAACAGAGAAAAAAAGAATGTTTTGTTTTCACTTGGTGGCATGACCGATAATGGAGCCATCGGCTTTAGCATTAAAGATGCTGAAAGACTTTTCATTTCGGCGGTTGCCTTAACCGAAATGGGTTATAATGTGATCTTTACAAATTCGCCGCGCACCCCGTCAGACGTCACGGATTATTTGTTTGAAAAATGTCGTGATTTCAACAACAAAGGAAAAAATTTGAAAGATAAGGCGCCGGCTTTTTACGAAAAATATAAAAGTTGCCATATGGAATTTTTTAATTCCAAAAAAATAGCTCAAAATGATGAAGAAGCAAAAAATTTCAGAAACTATCATGGCAAACACAAAGCTGAGTTTGAAAAACAAGCCCTTGAAATCGGCAACATATACCCCGGCGTTTTGGATGTATGCCAATTTGTCATCAACACGCATGATAGTTTTTCATACACCTCCGATGCTGCAGCCTTAGGAATCCCAAGCGTTGTCTATACAGGCAATTTTATTGATAAAGAAAGGCGCCCTGATTGCTACAAGCTCTTTGATTTGTGCCATGAGAAAGGATATGTGATTTCACTCGATGAAGCCATTTCTAAAATTGAACATGGTGAAGAATTAAAAACCAAAAAGATGGATGATGTTTCAACCCAGCTTGTCAAAGCCATGCATAAATCTTTGTCAAACTCTCGAGAATTGTCAAATACAGCAAAGTCTTAATTTTTCGATAATCACCCTTGTCTTTTTTTTCTATCGTCACCCTCGGGCTTGACCCGAGGGTCCAAAATCAGCATCTTTTTTTTTCAAATCTAATCTGCTTCATAAAAAATTCTCTTTTTTGCCAAAAAACATTGTTGACAAAACCTTAAAAATATGCTAAATTCAAAATCGGAAAACAAATTAATCTTTATATAATTATGAAAACGATTGCAAAGCTCAAAGAGAAGGTCAATCCAGGATTGATTGTTCTCACTGTTGAGGTCCTCGCGGTCCTCATCATCTGCATCTTCAAAATCAGAGGCATGGTCACCATCGGTTGGGAAGCTGATCCCGTACCGTTAGGCAATGTCTGGATGATCGGAGGATTAATCATCTTCCTCCCTCCTCTTTTTGCTGCGATGAGCGCAGGGGAAAGAGTCTTCCAAATTCTTGGAGGAATGGCACTCTGGATGAGCCTAGGCTTCTTTGTTGTCGCCGGCTATACCGGTCTGGCAGCACTGATGATGGATTATCCCACTTCCGCCATAAGCCAGCCTTGGCTGATGGGCGGCATCACAACCATCGTCTTCCTTATCGGAGGATTGTGGCTGATGGGACAGGAGTAAGATTAAAAAAATAAAAACAAATTTTTAAATATTATGAAAAAAATCGTTATCTTGCTCACATGCGCTGTGAGCCTTCTTGCAAGTTGCAAACCCAACACCGAACTGCAAAAGTACTACGCATCGGAGGCCTCTCGTCTTTACAAAGAAACTTCTGAAGTAGAACTCTTCGATAGCCAATGGGACTATCTTGATGCGATGAAGAATGTCATAGCATACGAGGTCTCCATGGTTCTGTCACCCAAAATCGGCAAGGATTTAGCCGATTGGGAAATTGAGCGCTACAGTCACTGGACAGAACGCCTCAAAATCGAAGAGAGGTATGACAAACGCCCCGAGCTCGGAAGCCAAGGCTATGAAAACATGCTCAGACTTCAGAAGATGTACGCTTATCAAGGTATGGCCGACGTTCTGAAACTATATCAGAACCGAAGCAACAAAAGCATCGGTATGGAGTACCAAGAGATGTGCGATCAAGTGATCCACGAGGTACTCCAAAAATACCCCATCTTTTTTACCTAGTTTAAAATCTTGCAAACCGCACACTCTTTCTGAGCGTGCGGTTTTGCTTTAAAAAAAAATCTTTCAAAAACATCAATATTTTTCTTGCAATTTCATACAAATTGGTGTAAAAAACACGCGACTTAAAAGGTATTATTCTTTTGAATACGGCAGAGTGTGTATATTTTATAAGGGGTTCTGCCGATTCGCCTTAAATTCATAAAAAAACGTTTTTTAACCTTCTGCTGACGGGTTTTAAGCCTTCAAGGTCGCTCCTTGGAACAATGCTTAATGTGGATTGTCGCAGAATTTAACTTTTGACAAGGAATAAAATCACATGAAAGAATCTTATACGAGCAAAAGACGTGTAAGGAAAAACTTCGGCAAAATTGACGCTGTCATTGATATGCCGAACCTGATTGAAGTCCAAACCGGTTCATATTCGAGTTTCATCAACAATGTTGACAAAGACGGAAATCACTGCGAATTCGGTTTGGAAGAAGTTTTCAAATCTATTTTCCCGATTAAAGATTTTGCCGGCAACGGTGAATTAGAGTTCGTCAAATACGAATTGGAAGAACCGAAATATGATGTTGACGAATGCTTACGCCGTGATATGACATATGCCGCCCCCATCAAAGCAACGCTTCGCTTGGTTGTTTTTGATGTTGATGAAGCAACCGGTTCAAAATCTGTTCATGACATTAAAGAGCAAGATGTTTACATGGGCGATATTCCCTTGATGACAGACCGCGGCACCTTTATTTTCAACGGCACTGAGCGCGTTGTCGTTTCTCAGATGCATCGTTCGCCGGGCGTTT
>DPKR01000047.1 GCA_003542415.1 Alphaproteobacteria bacterium
TCCATATTGACTGGAAAGCCACTTTTTCAAACATCATCAAACATTTTCTTTTAATGACCTTCTCCTTTTTTGTCGGGCTTTTGCTTGCCTCATATTTTGATTTTTCAATGCCGGAGCCTAAAAAAGGAACAGATTCGGAATATTCTGAAATCATGAGCCTTCAAAAGCAGGTTCAAGATTGGCAAAACAACTACAACGAAATGCTTAACAAAATAAAATAAACTTTATTCTTGACAAAGCTTAAAAAAAAGAACTAAACTAGAACATCTTTTGATTAACGGAGGTTCTTTTTTATGCTCACCGAAAAACAATACAAACTTTTGATGTTCATCAACAAAGTCACCAAAGAAACGGGGTGCTGCCCTTCCTTTGATGAAATGAAAGATGCCATAGGTCTTAAATCAAAATCCGGTATTCATGCCCTCATCAGCGCATTAGAGGAGCGGGAGTTCATCAAAAAGCTCCCTCACAAAGCCCGTGCTCTTGAAGTTTTGCGTATTCCAAAGTTTAAGCCTTCCGCCATTATTGAAGAAGAAAAAAAGCGTGAAATCGCCCTCCAAAATTCCGCCGCACAAATTCCGCTATACGGCAAAATTGCTGCCGGCACCCCGATTGCTGCCATCGCCAATGAAACGGAAACAATATCCGTTCCTTTTGAAATGGTTGCCAAAGGGCGTTATTATGCGCTAAATATCGAGGGCAACTCTATGGTTGAAGCCGGTATTTTAGACGGCGATACGGCCATCATCAAAAAGACCGACACGGCAGATAACGGCTCTATTGTTGTTGCTTTGATTGATAATGAGGAAGCCACCTTAAAAATATTGCAAAAAAAAGGCAATGAAGTTTGGCTTGTTCCTTGCAATAAAGACTATCAAACCCGCAAATTAGAGGCAAATCGCGTCAAAATACAAGGGGTTCTCAGCTCCATTATCCGCAATTATCATTAAAAAGGTATATCATGATTAACGTTTTAATTATTTCTCAAAACGAAGCATTTAAAGATGATTTGTCGGCTCAAATTTCCTCAGCAGCCGAAAATTATACTTGTGATGAAAGCTTAAAACCGGATATTGTTGTTTTGGATGAAAACATTTCTCTTCTTGACGAGTTAAAGCAAAATTTTGAACGTACGCCGATTTTCGTTCTTTCAAAAAAAGGTGATAAAAAAATTGAAGAAACACCTTTCATTAAATGCATTCAAAAGCCTTTTTCTCTGGCTGTCTTTTTAAATCTTATGCAGTCCGTCCTGAATTTTATTTTAACTTCCAGCGCCGCTGTTTTGAGCTTTAACGGCTATGAGCTTTCCCCCCTTGAAAAGGAGCTTAAAAACATCAAAACCGGCGAAAAGGTCAAATTGACCGAGCGTGAAGTTTCTATGATTTTATATCTTCATAAAATGAAGGGACAAACAACTTCCAAAACCGAGTTTTTGCAAGAAGTTTGGGGGTATAATCCTGATGCTTCGACCCACACAATCGAAACTCATGTTTATCGTCTGCGTCAAAAAATTGAAAAAGATCAAAATTGGCCTGAACTTATTTCAACCGAAAACGGCGGATATAAGCTCAATTTTTAAGCCAATCTTAAGCAATCTCATTTATACCTTTTAAAAAAGGAAAAGAACATGCGTCTTATTGATCATAACGAAGCTCTCGTCCAGTTTTGCGATGAGCTTAAAACTCAAAAATTTATCACACTTGATACGGAATTTGTTCGTGAAAAAACTTACTTTCCGAAACTTTGCCTTATTCAGATTGCTTATAAAGACGGGGCTGCCATCATTGATCCGCTTGCACCCGACATCAAATTGCAACCGTTTTTTAAAATTCTGACAAATGAAAAAATCTTAAAAGTTGTTCATTCCGGCCGTCAGGATATTGAAATTTTCTTTCAATTGATGGGCAAAATGCCCAAACCTTTGTTTGACACACAAATTGCCGCTTCTGTTTGCGGCTTTGGCAGATGTATCAGCTATAGCTCTCTTGTTCAGGAAATTACCAAGATTGAGCTTGATAAATCGAGCCGTTTAACTGATTGGTCTCTTCGCCCGCTTGATAACAATCAGCTTGAATATGCGCTTCGTGATGTCACTTTTTTAATCCCGTGTTATGAATATTTAAGCAAATATCTCAAAGAACATAACCGCGAAAGCTGGATCAAAGAAGAAACAGATGCTCTTTTAGATGAACAGTGTTATGTTGTTGATCCTGATAGCGTTTGGCAAAAAATCAAACATTCAGCACACAGCACCCACTTTTTATCTGCCCTTAAAGAGTTGGCTGCATGGCGCGAGCGACGTGCCATGAAATATGACATCCCCAAACGCAGCATTTTGAAAGATGAAGTTCTTGTCGCCATTGCTTCTTCAAACCCCAAAACGCAAGAAGAGCTCAAACAGGTTCGCAACATTCGAGCTGATGTTGCAAACGGCAAAATGGCCGCAGAAATTTTAGAAGCTCTGGATAGCGCACGTCATTTGCCAATGACAGGTGAACTCAAAAAAATTGATCGTGAGCGCCGTGTTCATATTCCTGCCGGCGCAGCTGCTTTAACCGAGCTTTTAAAACTTGTTTTGAAAATCAAATGCGAACAGGAAGGCGTCATCGAATCTGTTGTCGCTGACGAAAGCGAGCTCAGAGACATTGCTTGCGGCAATGATGAAGGCAACATTGCTCTTCAAGGGTGGCGCTATGAGCTTTTCGGCAAAGACGCTCTTGCCTTCAGAAAAGGGCTTGCCTCTCTTTCCTACGACACAATAAAAAAGAAAATTGTTGTCAACATCAAAGAAAAACAAAAGAAAAAAGAGGAATAAAAATCCCCTTTTTTCTGTCATTCTTGAAATTCCTTTTTTTCGTCATTCTCGGGCTTGACCCGAGAATCCAAAACAAAATTTATGGCTTAATCATAATTCTTTCAACATTTAACGCCAAGCCCGTTTTGTCGTCTGTTTCAACCATCACAGCACAAAAAGTACCTTTCCCTTTTGATGGCACCAATCGTTCGGTCGGATATTTTCTGAGCAATCTTGCAATCGGCGTTTCTTCCTCAAATCCCAACACCGAATCGTAATCGCCGCACATTCCGACATCGCTCAAATAGGCCGTGCCTTTTTTTAAGATGCATTCATCTGCCGTCGGCACATGCGTATGTGTGCCGAAAACTGCCGATACCCTGCCGTCAAAATAGTGCGCAAAAGATATTTTTTCCGATGTTGCCTCGGCGTGAATATCCACCAAAACGGCATCTACATTTCTCCCGAGTTGATTGCTTTTTAAAACATTTTCGAGCGCTTTAACCGGACAATCCAAAGCCTCCATAAACACACGCCCCATCACTTGTGCAACCAATATCTTTTTGCCGTTTAAAAGCTCCAAGACCATGCTTCCTCGCCCAACCGTTCCTTCAGGGTAGTTTAAAGGGCGAATAATTCGCTTGTCAGCATCTAAAAACGGCACAATTTCTCTTTGATCAAACACATGATTACCGGTTGTGATGCCGTCAACCCCTATTTCAAAAAACTCGCGACAAATTGAAGGCGTCAGCCCAAAACCGTGCGCAGCATTTTCGGCATTAACGATCACAACATCCGTCTTATATTTTTCTTTTAATGCCGGCACATTTTTCAAAACGGCTTCGCGCCCCGGTCTCCCGACCACATCCCCGCAATATAAAATTTTCATCTATTTTATTCCATTTTCTCTGTTTGCCTCATGCTTAGCATATCTGCTTTTTCTTGTCAATCTTTTCAAAAAAAACCCCGATTACTCGGGGTTTTTGCTTAACTGGCCAGATTATTCTCTACCACCGCTCACCTTCCGATGGAATCTATGTGCTTTATTCACTTCTTCATTTGTTAAAATCTTTTCACCTTTAACATGTTGATAGTCATCAGAATTATGCTCGCTCACATATTCGCGGCCATATTGCTCCGGTTTTTGAACAACTTTCTTTTCCATCAGCTCCACATTCAGTGATTTATCGTCAAATTTAATATTATCATCTTCGATAACAATATCATCGTCAACGATATCCATTTCATCGTCTATAACCGGAAGTTTCGGCTCTTCAATCGGTTTTTCAACAAGACCGGCCCATTTACTGCCTTTTCCGACATTATGACAATCCTGATTAAATTCTGTAATCACATTGTGGTTGTTAGGATCACTATGTTCAAGCATAAACTCTTTTGCATTCATAATGTGAGCAATTGTTTTATCGTCAACATTTACTGCTCTTTCATCACAGAAGAGGAATTGATACATTTGGTTCATTTCTTCTGAATGCTCCCAGAAGGCATCCTTAGGCAATGAAGCTGCACCCGCGACTAAATCCACATTTCTGCGGAAATGCCCGAACATTGCAAAATACTGCGTAATCACTTGCTCTTTTGTTGTTCCTTCAGGAAAACGATCCATTATCCCATCTTGGCTTAATTTCATCCATGCGTGTTCATACGCATTTCGAGGCATAACGTTTTCGCTATGCAATTTGTAGTGATAATATTTGAAATACTCATCAACATTATTATCTTTTCTCATTTCTTCCAGATATTCGCTCTTGGTAACACCCATATCTTTTGACCAAGCTTTGGGGGCCAAGGCGTCATCATCGAATATAGGCTCTGGAACGGCAACATCTTCAATCGGTGCAGCACCTGTGAGGCCTGTGGTATCTGCCGGTGTTGTCAAGGTATCAACCGCAGCACCTGATGGTGGCACCACACCATTTGAAGCATCAGCAACAGGAGTTACATCGCCTTTTCCAAACGCATCGTATATTTTTCCAAACGCATCGTGTATAACATCTCGCATTTTTTCAGCCAAATCTGAGTGCATAAAAGCTTGTGTCGCTGCAGATAAAACAATACCCGCAAACAATCCTCTTCTTTCGGCTTTATAAGCTTTCTTCAGATTCTCATTTTCTTTATCTTTGCGATAAGCTGCATAAGCATGTGCTGTTTCATTACCCTGAACCAAAACAGAAAGTCCTGCTTTAATAACAGGCATCAACGCCGCCGCACCCAAAACAGGCAACACACCGCCGCTTAATACTGCTGCCGTAGCCAAACCACCAAAGATAATTCCGGAAATTGCTGTTGTTGTCCAACCTTTGCGCTGATACTTTTCATTGTCTTTCATCTTTGCTCTGGCTAACCCAACGCGTTTAATGAAACTCAAGGGTTTTTTTCCTTCTTTTTTGCTTTCAAGCTTCATCTTTTTCGCTTCGGCCCAAATCGGCGCGACCCAACCTCTGGCAATCATAAATCCGCCATAAGCTCCGAGTGCTACAGCACTAAATCCGCTTGCAGACAAACCCATTGTTGCAACAAGATCGACAACTGTTTGACCTCTGTTAATTTTAAATGCCTCAACGCTGCCTTTGGCAATATCTTTAGCTGCATCTTTAGCCACTTTAGCGGCTTCTTTCGTTGCTTTGGCAATTTTAGCAATATTTGGTTTAACCAAACGGAAATAACTTCCTTTTGATGTTTTTTCAGCTGTTTTTTCTAATCCGGCGATTCTATCATAAATGTATTTACCTGTTTTTTCAAATTTTTCTTTAATTTCGCCGTATTTTGCTTTTACTTTTTCAGAAGTTGCTTTTTCTCCGCGCTTTTCAGCCTCAGTTGCTGCTTTTAAAAATTCTTTAGCAACATCTTCTTGTGCAGCAGCAAGATGAGCTGTACCAAACAAAATCATCGCCGGATTGATACGGAATTGATCTTTATACTTCTTTACAACAGCATCTCTCTTATTGGCATATATTTCTTTGATGCTTTCTCTCTTTTCTTTTGTCTTGTCCTCATCACGTGCTTCTATCTCTTCAGCATCAATACCCTGAAGAGCTGTGAGAAAGTCACCAAGCTTTTTATTTGCTTTATCAGATTGTTTATTAACATGCTCAAAAAACTCTTGACTACCAACCTGAACGTTCGAATCTTCCGGTAGTTTAACTTCAGTTGCAACAACGGCATTTGCCAAGTTTTCCTGAACATTTTCATCAACCTTGTCTCTGAAAAGTCGCATTGCCTCTTCATCAGATAATTTAGCATACTGTTCGTCTTTTAATAACTCAATGTAAGCAGCATCTTTGGCTTCCCTGAAAACAAGCGACATCCATTCATTTTTTTCTTCTGGACTCACTAAAGCAGGATTTCCTTTATCGTCAACAACTGTTTTACCTTCTTCATCTATAGAATAAAAGTCCACAACACCTTTAAGATATGACCAATGAGAAGGTGTCTTATCTTTTGCATCAGCCTGACCTTTTACATTTCTTGTTCTTTTACCATAAATATTAACTTTGTATTCATTAGAAAAAACCTGAAGTCTTTCTTTGTTAGAAGCATATGTATCAGCAATTTCTTCAATTCTGCTGACAATTGAAAACTCTTCCTTTTCTTTTTGTTGTGCTTCTATAAACTTTTGATATTCAGCATAAGCTGCATCGTCTCTTTTAACAACAGCTAAAGCCTTTGCATAATTAGGATCTAAACGATCGGAATTAAGCAAAATGTATAAGGCCTCCTTTACTGTCATTTCTGTCTTACCGGCAGATTTAGATGCCTCTTCTTTTTCGCTATTCATATCATTAACTTCTTTCTTAGCCATATCTTTTTTCTCCAAAAAAAAGCATTGTTCATCAAATTTGTTCGCACTATACACCATTTTTTTGATAAAATCAAGAACTTTTTTGACAAAATTTAATTTTACCAATAAAATTGGTCTAAAACAATAATTGAACACGCAAGCATTTTTATCTTGCTTTGTCTTTCATTATACACTATAAACGCGTCTATGTAAAGTATTTTTTATCGAGGATATTTTTTTATGAAAGTTGACATATTTGACTTTGATTTAGACAAAGACCTGATTGCAAAAACCCCTGCCAATCCGCGCGATTCCTCGCGGCTCCTGGATTTGTCGGATGAAAACAAAATTGTTGATCGCCATTTTTATGATTTGCCGGATATTTTAAATTCGGGCGATGTCCTTGTTTTTAATGACACAAAAGTTATTCCCGCCCGTCTCTACGGTGCACACGGCAACGCTTTGGTTGAACTCACCTTATATCACCCCGTCACAGGTCTTTCTTGGTGGAGTTTTATCAAAAACTCAAAGCGGTTGAAACCCCAAGATGTCATCACTTTCTACACATCAGAAATATCAGCTTCCGAATCGACATTTCAAGCCAAGGTTTTGGAAAAAAATCAAGAAGACGGTGTGTTGATTGAGTTTTTGTGCGGAGTCGATTCGCTCTCTTCAATGCTCCAAACATATGGTGCCATGCCGCTCCCGCCTTATATCAAGCGTGACAAACCCCTAAAAGGCCTTTGGAACCCTTATAATGATAAAGAAGATTATCAAACCGTTTATGCCAAGTGCGAGGGAGCTGTTGCCGCGCCAACAGCCGGACTTCACTTCACACAAAATGTTTTAGACAAACTTGATCAAAAAGGCATTGAAAAAGTCTTTTTAACCCTTCATGTCGGCGCCGGCACATTTTTACCCGTTAAAACAGACGATACGAAAGATCATAAAATGCACGCCGAATTCGGCATCATCTCGGAAAAAGCTGCCGATGCCATTAACAAGGCCAAAAAAGAAGGCCGCCGCATTATCGCTGTTGGCACAACATCGGTGCGTTTGCTTGAAAGCGCAGCAGATGATAACGGTGTTTTACACCCCTTTTGCGGCGAAACAAACATTTTTATAACCCCCGGCTATAAGTTTAAAATGATTGATTATATCATCACAAACTTCCATCTGCCGAAATCGACTCTCTTTATGCTCATCTGTGCCATTGCCGGCACTGAGCGCATGAAACAAGCTTATGCACACGCCATCAAAGAAAAATATCGTTTTTATTCTTACGGTGACAGCTCTATTTTAAAGTGTGTCAACAAAATTTAAACCTTTGGTCTTTATACTTTTTAGCGATTGTTCATAACAGAGGGTCGTTGTTTTGCGCATTTTTTTAAAATTACTTGCCTCCGTTAAGGCTTCCTATATACCGGCATTGATTGCTTTAATTGCCGTTTTTTCTGCTGCTTTTTTCAAAGCTGATGCTATAGAGCAAACAAGCCTGATCAATCTTTTCTTTTTTATTTTTTCTGCCGCAAATCTCATATTTTTGTTTTTTTCAAAAAATATCAAAAGCACTTTCTTTTCGCTTTTAATTTTGAGTTTATATATCTGCGCCAGACGCTTGCTTTTGGTTTCGCCTGTTCCTCTTGCAACAAGCGGCATATATACTTGGCTTATGATTATTGTTGCACTCAACCTGTTTCTTATTTTTAATATCTCCTCAAAACCCAATAATTCGTTTTATATTTTGCTATCCTTTGTTGCTGAGGCCGCCCTTCTTGAAAATTTCTATATTTCCGGCTTAACGGATTTGCCTCCCTCATTTTTAAATCTGGCGCTTTTCCTTTGGGTTGGGCTGTTTGCCTATCTTCTCCTTTCCATCAGTGCTGAACCCTCCATAAAAAGCAACGCTTTTTTCTTTGCAAGTTTACTGATTTTTTGGGCGCTTTTAAACATTGAAAATCTTTCAACCCTTATTTTTTCATTAAGCGGTGCAATGCTGATTGATCTTGTTTCAAACATTTCTTCGGTGGTGTACAACTACTTTTATGATCCTCTCACGGGCCTTTATTCGCTTAATTCTTTCAAAAGACATGACATCAAAAAATTCCCGCCGAAATACACCGTTGCGTTTTTTTATATTGATAATTATCAAAAACTTTTGAACGTGTTTAAGCAAAGACAGACCGATAAACTCACTAAAATGATTTTAAAACGTGTTCTTTCACTTGAGCCGTCAGCCTACACCTATCGCCTCAAGCCCGATCAATTTTGCTTTGTATTTTTGAATAATGATGTCAAACAAACTTATGAATTGATTGAAAATATGCGCCGATTGGTAGCAAGCACCGAATTTGTCTTATCTAACAAAAAAATCCTTAAACTGACGATTACTCCCGCTGTTTCTGAAAAAAGGCGCAGTGATTCCAACGCTTTTGCCGTTCTGATTCGCATGTATGAAAACTTCCGTCAAAGATATACCTTCACACAAAACATCACTTTCTGCGAAGAAATCGAAAAATCAAAAAAGGCAACCCGCCTCTCATCTCGCCGCTGATTTTTGTTTTACAGCGCGCCACATCAACCAAATTCCGGCCATCAAAAGCGGCAGCGAGAGCATTTGTCCCATTGTTATTACTTTGAAAAAATATCCGAGCTGTGCGTCGGGCATACGGAAGAGCTCGACAAACATACGTGCAAGCGCATAAAAACTTAAAAACACGCCTGAAACAAATCCTTTTTTAGAACGCACCCACTCAAAGCGCCATAAAATTTCAAGCAAACAAAAGAGCACCACGCCTTCAAGCATTGCCTCATAAAGCTGCGAGGGGTGCCGCGCCACATATCCGCCGCTCGGAAACCGCACACCCCAAGGCAAATCGGTCGGCCTGCCCCAAAGTTCATCGTTGATAAAGTTGGCACACCTTCCCAAAAAGAGCCCTATCGGCGTATATAGTGCCGCCAAATCTGCAAGCCCTAAAAACGGATAGTTCATTTTTCTTGCGCTCACATAAAGCGCCACAATCACACCCAATAACCCGCCGTGAAAAGACATTCCGCCGTGCCATAAAGCAAAAATTTCCAAAGGATTTGCCAAAAACATATCAAGGTTATAAAACAACACATAAAAAATTCGCCCGCCCAAAATAATTCCGAGCGTAATATTAAACATCATGTCATCTAATTGTTTGCGCGAAATGGGAAGTGCATATTTTTTAATGTTTTTATAAATCAAAATCCATGCGGCGACAATCCCCACCAAATAGGCAAGCGAATACCATCTGATTGCAAAAACGCCAAAATCAAACAACACCGGTGATATTTCAGGATATGTCAATCCGCTCATTTTTCTTTTCCTTTTTTCTTAAATATTTAAAAGTATCTTAATCTCACAAATAATATCCACATTAAAAATAAAACGATTACCCACAAAAATTTTAATTGTTTGATTTTTTAATAAAAAATTTTTTTACCTTATTTTTTTGTTGCACAACTTTATGAAGGGTATTGTCACAAATATTTTGCGTTTATATGCTTTGGTTTGTAGTTTAACAAAAAGGCATTTTCATGTTTTGGAGCCCTGCAAACATACTATCTTCCAATCCGATTGACGCCGTTGAAACAATCTTCGGTCAAAAATCGTTTGAGTTTGAGCGCCGTAACATAAATGAAATTGTTATTGAAGTTCAAGGCAAGTGGAAAAATCTCCTTCTCTTTTTTGCGTGGGAAGAACATTTAAGATGTCTGCATTTATCCTGTTTTATGGATATTGAAAACAAAACCTGTGACACAATGCGTATTTTTGAGCTCTTAGCCCTTATCAATGAAGATTTGTGGCTTGGTCATTTTTCTTATTGGACCGAGCGAGAAACTCCTGTTTTCAAGCACTCCATCATCGTCAACCCTCAAGATTCTCACTTTGAAGAAAAGCTTGCGCAAATTATTGATATTGCTGTTTCAGAATGCGAACAAATGTATCCCGTTTTTCAAGCCGTCATTTGCCAAAACATCCCGCCGAAACAAGTTCTTCTTTCTCTTGAAGGCAAGGTTATTCAATAGTTTTATTCTGCTGTTTTAAATTGCGCATTGTAGAGGGTTTTATATGCGCCGTTTTCAATTTTCAGCAATTCTTCATGTGTGCCGTTTTCCACCATCTGCCCGTCATTCATCACAATGATTTTTTCGGCATTTTTAATGGTTGAGAGCCTGTGCGCAATCACAAAAACCGTCCTGTCTTTCATCAGGTTTTCAATTGCTTTTTGAACAATCGCTTCCGATTTGTTGTCAAGAGCCGATGTTGCCTCATCCAAAATCACAATCGGCGAATCTTTCAAAAGGGCTCT
>DPKR01000027.1 GCA_003542415.1 Alphaproteobacteria bacterium
GTTTTGAAAATCAATATCTTCAAAATTTTCTAAGAAAGATTTGTCAGCCATTGAGGGTCTCCTTGATAAAAATGGTTCATATCGACATATTACTATAATTTGTCTAAATTGTCAAATATTTTTTGTACATCTTCAGTTCAAATGAGAATAAGGGAAAATGTTTGAAAAACTGTTAAAATTTAAATGTAAAAAAAAAGCGGGACGAATCCCGCTTTTTTCTAAATCAGACCTTCGAGTTTGGCAAGGCGCTCAATTTCGTCAATATAACGTGTGATGAGCTTTAAGCCGTTGTGCCAAAAATCAGGCTTGTCAGCTTCAATACCGAAAGGCTTGAGCAAGCTCTTGAAGTCTTCAACGCCGGTCGACGAGAGCATGTCGATGTAAAGATCGGAAAAATCTTCCAAAATTTCGAACTCGCCTTTTTCATCCCACTTTTCATATGCTTGGATCAGGTTATTGACAACCAATCCGGCAAATGCGTAGGAATAAACATAGTAAGGCATGCCGAAAATGTGAGATATGCCCATCCACATATAGTCTGCATCTTCGCCGATGTCAAAACCGAAATAACGCGATGTTTCCTCGCGCCAGATTTGGTTCAGGCGCTTAGTGGAAAGCTCGCCGTCTTTGCGCTCGCGGTGGGTTCGCTCTTCAAACTTGTAGAACGACACCTGGCGATGAATGGAATTGACCATATCAAGCACGCGATCAATCAAGAGAGCCAGCTTTTCTTTGTTGGTTTCGGCACTTGCAAGCTGATTTTGGAAAATCAGGTTTTCAGCAAATTCAGAAGCAACTTCTGCCAAAGCTGTCGGCGTGGAATCGTTTAAGATGCCGACATTTGCCGACAGAACATGGTGCACGGCATGTCCAAGCTCATGAGCAAAAGTCGAAACATCTCTCTGAGAGCCGGTGAAGTTGAGCAGAATATAAGGGGTCTCGCCGCGGATGCAATAAGCGCCGCTGGTTTTGCCTTTCTGAGGCGGCACATCGATGGTGCCGCTGTTGATGATGCTCAAGCCGTAGGCCATGTATTCAAGGTCGAAATCAGCATATGCCTCCAAAACCTGTTTGACACATTCGGGCCAAGAAACCTTTTTGTTCGGCATTTCAATCGGGTTGAAACCACGGTCTTCATAGCGGATATGGTCCACTTTTTCGATTTTTGCAAGCAGTTTATAAAAACGTTGCGAAATCGTGCCGAAGGAATCAACCACAGCCGATGTCATGGCAAGCAGGTCTTCTTTTGAAATGTTGTTTTCATAAAGGCTGCTTTGAACAGCCTCTTGAAGACCATAAAGCGTGTCATCAATGTGCTTGTCTTCCAAAATGGTGTTGTAGCACATGGTGAAAATACGTGCCTTTTCTTTATAGACACGATTCATTTCGACCAAGGCTCTGTGGCGAACATCAGCATTTTTGGAGGAAGCTTTCTTGGCAATTTCGGCCTCGTTGTAGGTTTTGCCGTCCATCTTGAACTGCAAGTCGGCGCATGTTTCATCATACAAACGTGACCATTGCGATGAAACAATGGATTTTTTGTTGATGATGAAAGAAGCGCCTTCACTCAAAGACCAATAGCTGTTGAAGATGCTCAAAAGCCACGGGAACCATTTGTGAAGTTTCGGATGGAACAAAAACTCCCATGTTTTGTTGATGTCTTTAGCCGGCAAGGCATTGAGCTCATAGTGGATGAACCCCAAGTTGTCAAAGTACTGAGAAATGCTCTCTTGTATCTTTGACTGGAAGATAGACGCTTCTTCATCGGTTTTGTGTGTGTCCGAATAAAGAAAAGCGAAGTAAGAGAGCTTACGCGAGGTTTCGATCATGGTTTCATACTTTCTCAAAAGAATTGAGAGTTCATACGGTTCCATTTCCGAGATCTCGCCGCGGTAGAGTGACAGTTCCTTGGACAGACTCTCAAGAGATTTTTTATCAATCTCAATTTGAGGATCTGTAAGGCCTTTGTAGAAGGCAACAGAAAGATCCCATCGGACATCTTCTGCTTGAGGAAGGTTGTCCACCTTGATATTAATCTGCTGTTTCATAATGATTAGTTATTAATGGTTTGACATATCAATAAACATACTAAAGAAAAAAAATCTTTTGTGAATGAAATGCTATAAAAATTTTGACAAAAAGTCAAGAAAATATTCTTTAAAAAAATCAAAGCACTTTATTCAAGTGCTTTGATAATTTTTTGAGCAATGTTTTCGTAAGCTTTCGTATGCTCGCTATCGGGAAGTGCGGCAACAATAGGAGTGCCGCTGTCGGCATTTTCACGGATGTTGATATCAAGCGGAATATCGCCTAAAAATTTTTCACCCAAGCGCTCGGCTGTTTGTTTTGCGCCGTTTTGTCCGAAAATATAGGCCTTTTTACCGCAATCAGGGCAAATATAATAGGCCATATTTTGCACTAACCCCAAAATCTTGATGCCGATTCTTTCAAACATATTCACGCCTTTGACGGCATCAATCAAAGCGATGTCTTGCGGGGTGGAAACAATGACGATGCCTGCAAAATTGATGCGCTGAGAGAGGGTCAGCTGAATATCGCCGGTGCCGGGAGGCATATCGATAACCATGATATCAACATCGCCCCAGTTTGTTTCACAGAGCATTTGTTCAACCGCACCGCAAGCCTTTGAGGCGCGCCAAATAAGCGGGGTGTCGCGATCAATGAGCGAGCCGATGGACATTGCTTTAATGCCATAATTTTCAAAGGGTTCAAATGTTTTGCCGTTGTAAGAAACGGGCGGGGTGTTTTCAAAGGAAAGCATGGTCGGAAGCGATGGCCCGTATATATCTGCATCAAAAATGGCAACTTTTTGCCCTAAATTAGCAAGGGCAAGCGCAAGATTGACCGCTGTTGTCGATTTGCCGACACCGCCTTTGCCGGATGCAACCCCGATGATGTGTTTGACGCCTCTTATTTGCCATTTTTCCATCTCGGGTGAAACAGGGGCAGCCTTTTTGCGCGTGAAAATAACCGTGACCTTTTCAACACCTTCTACACTCAAAAGTTCTTTTTTTAAATCGTCTGATTTAGAGATGTTTTCAGGAGTATCAATCAATGTAATAATCACACGGCCACCAAAATTTTGAATGCTTTCAATATGTTCGGGTGCAAAATATTTTTGTGCAATTTGGGTAATATCTGCCATTTTTGTTTTTCCTTCGGAGTGTGGATATCAAAATCTCAAGCGTTGTTTTTAAGATATATTTATATTATTTTATTTTGCGTGGTCAACTTATTTTTTATTTTAAGGATAAAGATATGGCAAAAAAGAATAACCCGTGGGAAGAAGATTTGCCCCCCGAAAATTGGGACACAGATGGTGCGGCAGCTTCAAAAATGAAAATTGTTTCGCCTTTCAAAGTGGCAAAAATGAACAATGTTAAAAATGATTTCAAAATGCAAATCAAATTGATTTTAGGTGCGCTTTTGCTTTTATGGCTTGCCTCCGGCTTTTATCAGGTTCAGCCAAGCGAGCAAGGTGTTGTTTTAAGGTTTGGAAAATATGTTGACACAACCGATTCGGGTTTGCACTATCATTTGCCTTATCCGATTGAAACGGTTCGCAAAGTCAATGTGACCCAAGAGCGAAGCATCAATTTAGGTGTTACCGAAAACACCTCGCAAAGCAGGTATATGACAAACAATCATTCAAGCGTTGCCTTAAACTCATTTACGGAAAGCCATATGCTCACAGGTGACGAAAATATTGTGGACATCAATTTAACGGTTGTTTGGAAAATTAAAAATGCTAAGGACTATTTGTTTAATGTGAGAAGCCCTGATGTGACGGTGCGTGTGGCTGCTCAATCCGTTTTGCGCGAAATTGTCGGGCAATCCGAAATGCAACCGATTATCACGGGAGACCGCGGAAAGGTTGAAGATGAGACAAAAGCCGAGCTTCAAAAGCTGATGGATGACTTTGGTGCAGGCATTGTGATTGTGCGTGTGAAACTACAAAAAGCCGATCCGCCAAAGCAGGTTGTTGATGCTTTCAACGAGGTTCAACGCGCCAAAGCCGACCAAGAACGTTTCAAAAATGAGGCGGAAGCTTATCGAAATGAGGTTTTGCCGAAAGCAAAAGGTGAGGCGGTGAAACGTTTGCAAGAAGCAGAGGCTTATAAAGAAGCCGTGATAAACAAGGCAAAAGGTGATGCTGAGCGCTTTACATCAGTCTACAACGCTTATAAGCAAGGAAAAACCGTAACGGCAACAAGGCTTTATTTGGAAACAATGGAAGATGTGCTTTCAAAATCTGACACAACAGTGATTGATCCATCAGCAAAGGGTTCGAATGTGTTGCCGATTTTGCCCTTAAAATCAGGAGAAAACAAATGATAAAAACAAATATCAGATATATTATATCAGCCCTTGTGGTTTTAGTTGTGATTTTAATTGCACAATCGGTTTATATCGTCAGCCAAGTTGAGCAAGCGATTGTGCTCCAATTCGGAGAGCCGATGAGGGTGATTAAGGAGCCGGGTTTGAAGTTCAAAACACCGTTCATTCAAAATGTGGTGTATTATGACACAAGATTGTTAAATCTTGATCCGCCGGCACAGGAAATCGTTTTAGGTGATAAAAAGCGTTTGGATGTTGACAGCTTTACACGCTATCAAATTGTTGACCCGCTAAGATTTTATCAAACGGTGCGCACGGAACTGCAGGCACAAAGCAAATTAGAAGAAATTGTAAACTCGTCGGTGCGTAATGTTTTGGGCCGCATTACCCTTCAGGAATTGCTTTCGGAAAAACGTTCGCAAATTATGGCAGATATTTCAAGCGCTGTGAAAAACGATGCAGAGCAAATAGGCGTTAAAGTTGCGGAGGTAAGGATCAGAAGAGCGGATCTTCCGATTGAAGTTTTGCAAGCCATTAATGACCGGATGAAAGCAGAGCGAGAGAGAGATGCTAAAGAAGCACGTGCGCAAGGTCAGCAGGCTGCTCAACAAATTAGAGCAACGGCTGATAAGGAGAGCACGATTATTGTGGCCGAGGCTGAAAAACAAGCTCAAATAATAAAAGGTGAGGGAGACAAAGAGGCAACAGCTATATGGAACAATGCTGCATCGGTGGATGCGGATTTTTATGCCTTTTATCGTTCGCTGGAAGCTTATCGAAAATCAATGACCAGCGGGGACAATGCTTTAGTCTTATCGCCTGATTCGGAATTCTTCAGATATTTTAAAACAAAATTAAAATAGGGTTGTTTTATGTTTGTTAAAATTGTTTTATTGTTTTTTTGCTCATTAATCAGTTTTGATGTTTGGGCTTTCGAAACGCTTGCGCCGATTGTTAAGAAAGTTATGCCCTCGGTGGTGAGTATTTCTGTTGAAACTCAAGAACAACAAGATGCGCCGGAAATTGAAAACAGCTTGGTCTTTTTTAGTGACGGACCTGTTTTTTTAGGCTCTGGTTTTGTCGTTGGCAAGGAAGGATATATTTTGACGAACAATCATGTCGTTGAAAAAGCAAAAAAAATTACGGTGACAACATCTGCAGGGAAGGCTTATGATGCAGTTTTAAAAGGAACGGATGCTGTTTCAGATGTTGCGTTGTTAAAAATTGAACCTGAAGAAAATATGCAAGAGGTTGTCTTGGGCGATTCGGAGCAAATCGAAGCAGGAGATTTTGTTTTTGCAATCGGCAACCCGTTTGGGCTCGCAAACAGCGTAACATCAGGAATTGTATCTGCTGTTCAAAGAGATATCAAAGAAAGTCCGTTTGATGATTATATCCAAACCGATGCACCGATTAACCCGGGCAATTCGGGCGGACCGATGTTTAATCAAAAAGGTGAAGTTGTCGGCCTGAACACAATTATTTTTTCAAAACAAGGCAATGCATTGGGGGTTGGGTTTGCAATTCCATCAAATCATCTGGAGCATATTTATCAATCATTAAAAGAAAAAGGAAAGGTCGTGCGCAGCACGATCGGTGTCAAACTTAAAGAAACAGATTATGAGGGCAAAACGGCGCTGATTGTCACCGCAATTGAGAACGAGAGCTTAGCACTAAAAAATGATTTAACAACCGGTGATGTGATTATCAGCTGCGAGGGAGAGGCTATAAAATCAAAAAGGGCTTTTGAAACAGATATTTCTTGGAAAAACCCGAAAAGTGAAGTTGTTTTGTCTGTGGTTCGCAACGGAGAGATAAGTGAAAAACTTGTGGAATTGACAGCACAGGAAACAGAGCAAAAGGCAAAGAAAAAAGAGCCTTTCAAACCTGAAAACAATGAAGGAATTGATATAAAAGAACTTGGCTTAAACATTAAAGATAACAAGATTTTATATGTTGAAAGTTTGAGTGAAGCCGCACAAAAAGGTGTGAAAGCCGGCGACAAAATTATTAAATTAAACGGTGCAGTTTTCACAAAAACGGAAGACTTAAAGTTTTACATTAATGAAAGTTTGAGCGAGAACAAACCTTTGCATTTTGATTTGGAAGATAAAAACAGTGAAAGTTATTTTGTCGAACTGATGCCGACAGCTGAGGAATAAAAATGAAACGAATAGATTTTTATCAATTGCAGAAAAATACACTGGAAGAGGCGTTGCCAAAATTGGTGCAAAAAGCTTATGAGACCGGCAAAAAAATTAAAATCAAAGTTGGCAACGAATTGCGTGTTGATTTTATCAATTCGGCATTGTGGACATTTGATGAGGAAAGCTTTTTGCCTCACGGCACAAAAAAAGAAGGAAATGCCGAGTTGGAGCCGATCTATCTTTCGGCAGAAGATGAAAACTTGAATGATGCTTTGTTGTTGTTTTTAGTTGATGGGGCAGATATGGCTCTTGAAAAAGCTGAAAACTTTGAACGAATATTTTATGTTTTCAATGGAGCAAGCGAAGAAGAACTTTTGAAAGCAAGAGCAACATGGAAAATGTTTAAATCAGACGATATTGAACGCCACTATTGGCAACAAGATGACTTTGGAAAATGGAAGGAAAAGCAGATATAAAAAAGCTTTAAGGTTAGAAATATTTTGTATTATTTTGTTAGTATGAATAAGGGATAAAAAGGCTTGCGGTTTGAAGCAAAAGCAGGTATAGTCAGCATACATTTGAACAAGAACTTTGGAGATTAATTAAAATGTCTGAAAATAAAGATATTCTTGCAGCTCAAAAAGCGATTGATCGCGAAATTGAAGCGCTTGAAATCCTCAAAAACGAACTAGATGAAAATTTAAGCAAAGTTTTAGATCTTATTTTAAAAATCAAAGGCCGCGTTATTGTGACCGGTATGGGAAAATCAGGACATATCGGACGCAAAATTGCCGCAACGCTCGCTTCAACAGGAACACCGTCATTTTTTGTGCACCCGGGTGAAGCCAGCCATGGCGATTTGGGAATGCTTACAAATGACGATGTTGTTTTGGCGATTTCAAATGGCGGAGAATCACGCGAATTGTCAGATATTTTAATGTATTGCAAAAGATACAATATTCCGCTTATTGCAATGACAAAAAACCCTGAAAGTACGCTCGGAAAAGCCGGAGATTATTTATTGAAATTACCAAATGACGGAGAAGCTTGTCCTTTGGGTTTGGCCCCGACTTCTTCAACAACGGCAACACTTGTTTATGGTGATGTTTTGGCTATTACATTAATGGAACGCAAAGGATTTTCGGCAACGGATTATAAACAACGTCACCCGGGTGGAAAACTTGGTGCGATTTTATGCAAAGTTTCGGATTTGATGCATACCGGTGATGAATTGCCGCTCGTTAAAGAAGATGCCATTATGCAAGAAGCCCTTATCACGATGAGTTCAAAAATGCTCGGATGTGTTGGTGTTGTGGACAACCAAGGAAAACTTATCGGTATTATCACAGACGGAGATTTGCGTCGTTGGATGTCACCGAATTTGATTGAAGAAAAAGTTTCAAAAGTGATGACGAAAAATCCGAAGACCATACGTCCTGATGTTTTGGCAAGTGAAGCTGTTTATGTGATGAACAACACGGGACGCGGTATTACGAACCTGTTTGTTTTAGAAGATGAAAAACCTGTCGGTTTGATTCATATTCATGATTGCTTAAGAGCAGGTGTGAACTAGGTGGTTGATTTTAAAAAAATAGATGCCTATTTTGATGGCACTATGGCTTATCAGACGCAAAAGCGCCGAGCTGATTTCCGCTCGCGCGCTTTGCGTTTTATAAAATTTATGATGCCTTCTGTTGCTGCTGTTTTGGTTGCGCTTATTTTGGTTTTGCCTAATTTTAAAAAGAATAATGTGATATCTGAATATGATATGACGCTTCCAAAAAAAGGAGAACTTGAAAAACTACACGCAGAAGAAACCACTTTTTCAATCAGCGAAGATAACGGAAAGGTCAGTATTTTAACGGCCGATAGTATGGATGAAACCGATGCGGGTTCAAAGGTGATTAAAATTATCAATCCGAAAGGTAAGATTCCGGCCAATACCAAAGAAGTTTTTATTAATATTTCATCTGATGTGGGCTTTTTTGATCAGGCTCAAAATATTGTGACTTTAAAAGAAAATGTGAAAGCTGTTTATGATGACAAGGTAACGGTTGAAACAGGAGCCGGTGAATACGATTTTACAAAAGCTTACGGACATGGAAACGAAAGTGTTTATGCATACGGAAATTGGGGAAAGCTTTGGGCAGACGGATTTGCTTATGATAAAAATAAGGAAATTCTTTATTTAAATGGCAATTCAAAAGTTATTCATGAAAACAGCGTTTTAACCTCGAAAAAACAGGCACGATATTATCAGGATTTGAACAAAATCGAAGCAGAAGGCAATGTTGTGTTGCAAAGAGAAGACAGCACATTGTATGCTGATAAGGTTGAGATGTTTTTAAGCGATTCAAAAAAGATGGAAATCCAAAAAATCGAAGCTTTTGGAAATGTTAAAATAGAAACAGAGGATGCTGTGGCTAAAGGGGATTATGGAAAATATCTGCCTCAAAACGATGAAGTGGAACTCAAAGGAAATGTTTCGATTGAAAAAGATGGAAATGTGGTTTATGGTGATAAAGCAATGACAAATCTGAAAACGACCGTGAGCCGAATGATTTCAGAAAATAAGAACGGTCGTGTATCAGGGGTGATCAGAGGAACAAGCATTAAAAGGAAACGTTCATGAAAAAAACAAATGCGTCAGATTCGGTCTTGGAAATTTTTAATATTGGTAAAAAATATAAAAATCGCTCGGTTTTAAAAAATGTTTCGTTAAATGTGCGAAGAGGTGAAGCAGTCGGTCTTTTAGGGCCTAACGGCGCCGGTAAAACAACTTGTTTCTATTGTGTCATCGGTTTGATCACACCTGATTACGGAGATGTGCATATCAATGGTGAAGATATCACAAATATGCCAATGTATAAAAGAGCGCGTATGGGAATTGGTTATTTGCCGCAAGAAGCCTCAATTTTCAGAGCTCTCTCCGTTGAAGACAATATCAAAGCAATTTTGGAAATTGTTGAAGAAGATGAAAACAAGAGAGATGCAAAATTAGAAGAATTGCTTTCGGAATTTTCAATAGCACATTTAAGAAAATCACCCGCTATTGCGCTATCCGGCGGTGAAAGAAGAAGATTGGAAATTGCAAGGGCTTTAGCAAGCAACCCTGACTTTATATTATTGGATGAACCTCTTGCCGGTATTGACCCGATTGCTGTCGGGGAAATCAGATCGCTTGTATCGCAGCTCAAAAACAGAGGATTGGGGGTTTTAATCACAGATCATAATGTGCGAGAAACATTGGATATTATTGATAGAGCTTATATTTTGCACGGTGGCTCCGTCTTGATGGAGGGAACCCCTGAAGAAATTGTGAAAAATAAAGACGTGCGCAAAGTTTATTTGGGCGAAGATTTTTCAATGTAAGGTTATTCGAGCTTTCCTTGAAATAAGACAATTTCACGCGGCTCAGAAAGCTTTTTAAGCGTTGCAGCCAAATCTTTATTCTCAGGCATTTGTTTTGTTTTTTGAAAGGTTTGCAAATCATTGAGATAGAGCGCATATCTGTTTTTATATGATGGTAATTTTGAATCAACAGGCGCTGTTTGCGGGGCGCTTATCTGTGGCACTTGAAGAACGGGTGTTTCAACAACAGGTGTTGGTATTTTTTCAGCAACTGTTGTTAACGCAGCGGGTTCAGCGGGTGAAGGCAATTGGGGAGATGTAACAATCGGGTTGTCTGTAGGTTCTGTTTCTTGAGGTGCTTCCGTCATTTCATCTTTGATAGCAAAAACACGTCCGTCAATGACTTTATAACGTCGCTGGCTGTATGGTGAAAGTTGAGATTGGTCATCATTTATGGGTTTAAGTTTTTCAACCGTTGACGAAAAAGCACCGCTCGGCACAAAAAAATCTTGCGCTTGAAGGGTTGCGACAGAAAGAAGAAAAACAATTGCAAAAATAAAATATTTCATCTATATTAACTCTATTGAAATGAATTGATGATATCAATATTAACATGAAAAACCTTTTTTATATATTAATTTTTTTAAGTTTTGCATCTTTTTCAAATGCAAAAGCAGATCAAAGTCTCAATATGCGTTGTCAGGCATTTGTTCCCAAGCCGAATGTGATCGTAAAAGCCGTTTTTGAACCGCTTAGATATAACTATGACAAAGTTTCAAGGACATTGGAACGTATGCAACGTCAAGAGATGAATGGAACGCTTTTAGACGGTTATGATATTAATGGTTTGACACCTTATAAGTTAGAAACAAGCTTAACTTTTAGTGTCGGAAAGAAGACTTTTAAAGACGGTGTGACATGTTTTTTTCCTGTGGATGTTGATTTAACACTCACATTAAAAGAACCGATCATCTATATTGCACGCCACATCAAGCAAGGATCGTGTATGCACAAGGTGACATTAAGACACGAGCAAACGCACGAGCAAATCAACCTTGAAGCATTGGAATATTATCTGCCATTTATTAAAGATCGTTTTATCTCGGCCGTAAAAAAGTATGCTTTAACAAGTAGACCGAAAGATGATGTTGAAATGAGTGTGGTGCAAGAAAGCTTAAAGAAAAAATACTTAGATGCCATCAATCCGCTCTTAGATGAACTCAATAATGAAATTAATAAGGAACAGGGAAAACTCGACAGAGCCGAAAATTATGATTATGAACAGAGCTTGTGCTTATAAAAAAAAGAAGCCGTCTAAACGGCTTCTTTTTTTGTGGCACTGATAAGGGCTTCAATACATTGCTCAACGCCTTTAAAGGCTGCATCTATATATTCTTTGTCTGAAGCTGAGTTGTTTTGATAGTAGATGCGAATGGTTGTCATGCCCGTTTCTTTGGCAAATTCAAGGTTGGAATAGCTGTCATCTACAAAAATACATTCTGCAGGCTGATAACCGATTTTACGGCAATACTGATGATAAACATCGGCATTTTCGTTTTTCTTATATACACCAAAATCTTCGACACTGAAAAATCTGTCTTTAAACATATCATATAAGCCGATACGTTTTAAAATTCGTTCGGAAGCATGACGATTACTTGCTGTGAAAACATATTGTTCTAAAGGAATTTGTTTAAGTTTTAAGGCTAGATTTTGATAAGGTTCAATCATATGAACCGGATTGCGTTTGTTATAATAAAAAGACAAATCTTTCGGGGAAATATGATAGTTTTGATAAAAATATTCGCCGCCGTCACGATATTCTTTATAAGATTTTTTGACCAAAGCTTTACAATCGGCAAGTTCAAGCGGCACATGCAAATCTTCAACCAAAGCGATTGCCATTGTTTCATCAAGCATATCGGCAATTTCGGGGGTGATACGATAAAGGGTATTATCTAAATCCCAAATGACGACTTTTTTATTTTCAAACAAAACAAATCTCCAAACTTATAAAATTTTCAAAAGCACCCTAGAATAGCACTTAAAAAAAATCGGTCAAGCGATATTTTGTTTGAATTTAAAAAAAGAAAACCTCCGCCTACATGGCAGAGGTTTCTTTTTAAAGCTTAAAAGTTAAGCAGCTTTTGAAGCATAGCGAGAAGCAAACTCATTCATCTTATTGATGATGTATGTTTGTTCTTCCGAGCTCAAATACGGATGCATCGGGATGCTCAAAACTGTTTTAGAGAGTTTTTCACAAACAGGAAGTGAGCGTGTGTTCCACTTAGCATAAGCTGTTTGAGTGTTAACCGGTCTCGGATAATATGCACCGCAACCGATGTTGTTTTCTCTTAAATAAGCCATCAATTCATCGCGATGTTCGCAGTTGATGGTGTAGAGTGCATAAGCTGATTTGCAGTTGTCTAAAACACGTTGTTTGCCAAAGTATGATGACAATTCGTTATCATAGCGGGAAGCAATGGTGTAGCGATCTTGAAGTTCTTTTTTGAACACTGTCAATTTTTGCATCAAGACGGCCGCTTGGAAAGAGTTCATACGACCTGTCATACCTAAACGAACATTGTCATAGTGGTCTTCAGGGCTCATACCATGAACGCGGCAAGATTGAACGAGGGCATTCTCGTTTTCATTGTTTGTGAAAACAGCACCACCGTCACCATAAGCAGCTAAAGGCTTTGTCGGATAGAAAGAAGTAGCTGTCATATCAGCAATTGAACCGGCGTTTTTGCCATGATAAACAGAACCATAAGATTGGCAAGAGTCAGACAAAACTTTCATGCCGTTCTCATGTGCGATTTTGATGATTTCATCATATTCGCAAGGAGAACCGAAAATATCAACCGGAATAACGGCTTTAAGATTTAATTTGCCTTCTTTTTTAACTTCGGCAATAGCGCGTTTCAAATCTTCAGGATCCATGTTGTATGTGTCAGGTTTTGAATCAACAAAAATAGGAGTTGCGCCGAGCAAAACAGGAGCTTCGGCTGAAGCAACGAATGTGAATGATGAAACAAACACGGCATCGCCTTCTTTAACACCCCAAGCCATTAAAGCAAGTGTCAAAGCATCTGTCCCGGAACCGCATGTTGAGCAATATTTTGTGCCGGAATATTCAGCGAGTTTAGAATCTAATTCTTTTGTTTCAGGACCTTGACAATATGCGCCATGGTTCAAAATTGTTTTAAAAGCTTCCAAAAATTTTTCCTGGCCGATGACTTTTTGAGAAGTTGCACAGTCAAAAATGCCAATCATTTTAGAAGGTTGATAAGTCATTTTATTTTTCCTTTATTAAAGTTAAAAACTGGAAGTGATATTATGTTATTTATCAGCTGAGTGCAAAACACAAAAGATTTCTTGTTTGTAACATTTTTAATCAAATGAACCTTTCTTTCGTTTACTTCGTTATTAAAATAAGAATTTTGCTTGATTGAAGGGATTTTTAAGGTTATATTGCAAGAAAATAATGAAAACATGGGGAAATAAATGAAAAAAGTTTTGTTGATGTTGCCTTTTTTAGCTGCGCTTGTTGCTTGTGCGACAAACCCGAACGGCACAAAAATGAAAGCAAGCGATGAAGAAACAAAGTTAGAGGTTTATAACCGTGCGATGTTTAACTTTAACTATCAGGTGGATAAAATGGTTTTGAAACCTGTGGCTAAAGGGTATAAAGCCATCACAACGCAAGGCATCAGAAACAGAGTGACCAATTTTTTCAACAACTTGGAAGAACCGGCTTATGCCATCAATAATTTGTTGCAAGGAAAGATTAAAAACAGCGGGCAATCTGTTGCTCGTTTTGCCGTGAACTCAACGCTTGGATTACTCGGGACATTTGATGTGGCCGAAGGTTGGGGATTAGAAAAGAAAAAGAACTCGTTTGATGCAACAATGGCGATGTATTGCACGCCGGACGGACCTTTCTTTGTGATGCCGATTATAGGGCCTTCAACTCCG
>DPKR01000014.1 GCA_003542415.1 Alphaproteobacteria bacterium
TTTTAGGGTTTAAAAAGCGGCAATGCGCGTTGGTAAAATAGATTTTTCCTTTGCACTCAAGTTTGTTTAAACAGCATTTTCCGCATCCGTCACACAAAAGCTCCCATTCGGTTTTGTTCATTTCTTCGAGCTTTTTCTTTTTCCAAAACTCAGGCTCAACATCCTGATTTTTGAATCTGGATTGCGGTGATGTTGTTTTTTTAAGTTTAAAATTTTCGTTTTGCAACTTTAACCACCAATCTGTTCGGGCAAGGCTTCTTCGTTTGCTAAGTTGCCGAACTGGGCATATTGTCCGTTCCAAAAGAGTTTGACGGTGCCAATCGGGCCGTGACGTTGCTTGCCGATAATCACTTCTGCTAAATTTTGTGTTTCGCGGTCGCGTTTTTGCCAATCTGCCACACGTTGTGCTAAATGCTCAGGTGTTTCATTTTGTTTTTGTTTCGGTTCTTCGTTGTGAATATAATAGTTTTCTCTGAACACAAACATCACCACATCTGCATCTTGCTCAATAGAGCCTGATTCACGCAAGTCAGACATCAGCGGACGTTTATCATCACGGCTTTCAACGCCACGATTTAATTGTGAGAGAGCAATAACGGGAACATCAAGCTCCTTTGCCAAGATTTTAAGGCCGCGTGAAATTTCGGAAAGTTCTTGCACACGATTTGCTTCACCGCGTTTGGTTGAGCCGGAAATAAGTTGGATATAGTCAATCACCACAAGCCCTAAACCTTTTGTGCGTTTCAAGCGGCGTGCGCGTGTGCGAATCGCATTGATGGTGAGGCCCGGTGTGTCGTCAATATAAAGCGGAATATTCTCAAGCTCTTTGACGGCTGCTGCAATACGTGTGAATTGTGCGTTATCAATCTCGCCCGTGCGCATATTTTGTCCCGGCGTTTGCGTCACGGTTGATAAAATACGTGCGGCAAGTTCGTCAGAGCTCATTTCAAGTGAGAAAAAGGCAACCCCTTTGTTTTTCTTGTCAATATTTTTGTTTCGGCTCATAAAGTCTGCCACATTATAGGCAATATTTGTGGCAAGAGCTGTTTTACCCATAGCCGGTCGGCCTGCAATAATGATCAGGTTTGATTTTGTTAAGCCGCCTAAACGTTTATCAAGTCGCTCGAATCCTGTCGGCAAGCCGGAAAGCTTGTCTTCGCGTTGGAAAGCTTGTTCAATGTTAACGATTGTTGAGCCTAAAGCCGCTGAAAAATCTATAAAATCACCTTGTGCATCCCCTTGGTCTGCGAGGTTGAAAAGGTGTTGCTCTGCTTGTTCAATTTGCTCGACGGCACCTAAATCGGCGGATTCTGTCATGGCGCTGTTGACAATTTGATAGCCGGTATCAATCAGTTCTCGGCGCAAATATTTGTCATAAATAAACTGTCCGTAATATTCCACATTTGTCATCGGGGAGGCGCTGTCTGCTAGTTTGATGAGGTAGTTTACTCCACCCACATCGTTTAAGGTTCCTTGCTGCTCAAAATAGTTTTTTAAGGTGATGACATCGGCTGCGCGTTCATGGTTGATAATGTTTGACATCACCTCAAAAATTTTGGCGTTGATCGGGTCGGCAAAGTGCTTCGGAAGCAAAAATTCCGACACCTTTTCAAAAGCTTTGTTGTTGGCGAGAATAGCCCCGATTAAAGCTTGTTCGGCCTCAATATTTTTTGGCAGTTTTTCAAAATCAGGTTTTTCCATTTTTTTATTCGTCCGAGAAAAATTTTGATATATGCTATTTGTGCAACAATTTTTTAAAAAACGTATCAAAAAAATGAGGTGCTTGTGGATAGTGGGGATAAGATTTTCAATGTCTTAAAAATAAGCTCTGATTTATAAATATTATTTTAATAAATTAGCCTTATTATACATCTGAGTTTAAAGAAAAAGGAAACGGACATGAAACACCTTAAATTATCATGCCTTGCCGTTTTGCTCAGTGTTATTGCGGCATGTGCAGGCCATGAGGAAAATGCAGTTACAACGGTTCAAACAATTGAGCCGTATCAACACGATGTTATTGCTCTCGAAAACTTATATACGCGTGTGATTGCATATTGCTATACATCAGCGGAATATACGGCAGAGGAGTGTGCAAGAGCTTTGGAAAAAGATGCATTTGTGCGCTTGACCGAAATTCCGAAGTTTGTGGCAGACAGAGACTTTTTGCGCGAGGGAACATATCCGACACGTCGCTGGCGTGATGAAGATTTTGCACCGAGGTGGTAGTTTTTGATGCAGGCAAGGATAAACACAGTTGCTTTCAGCGGGATGGAGGTTTTGGATGTTGATTTGCAAATCCAAATGAGCTCCGGTATGCCTGCTTTTACGATTGTGGGGTTGCCTGATAAAACTGTTGCCGAAAGCAAAGAACGTGTCAGAGCCGCTTTTGAGGCAATCGGTATTTCTTTTCCTGCCAAACGGATTACCATTAATTTATCGCCGGCTGATTTGTTAAAAGAAGGTTCGCATTTTGATTTGGCAATAGCAACAGCTCTTTTGACCGTTATGCAAATTTTGCCGCAAGAGGAGTTAGCGCCTTATATTGTGTTGGGTGAGTTGGGGCTTGATAATGCCGTAATGCCGGTTAATGGGGTTTTGCCCGTTGCACTCAAAGCTTCGCGTGACGGTAAAGGGCTGATTTGTCCCGAAAGTCAAGGGAGCGAGGCCGTTTGGGGCGGTTTGAAAGATATTGTCGCAACGCCGACTTTGCTTGCTCTGATAAATCATTTTAAGGGTGTGCAAGCATTGCCATTTCCTCAAAAGAAGCAGCAAAAAATTGTTCAAAACAAACTTGATTTGGCAGATATTAAAGGCCAAGAGAGTGCTAAGCGCGCTTTGGAAATTGCAGCAGCCGGTTCACATAATATGCTGATGGTCGGTCCTCCGGGGTCAGGCAAATCTATGTTAGCTTCAAGATTGACATCTATTTTGCCGCCTTTGACAGCCGAAGAAGCCTTGGAAACATGCATTATTCACTCTGTTGCAGGCGAGCTTAAAAATGGTGAGCTCAATTTTAATCGTCCTTATCGTGATCCGCACCACAATGCCTCAACGCCTGCGCTTGTCGGAGGGGGCAAAAAGGCAAAACCGGGTGAGATTTCGCTTGCGCACAACGGTGTTTTATTTTTAGACGAGTTGCCCGAATTTAACAGAGCAACATTGGAAGCTTTGCGTCAACCGCTTGAAAACGGCAAAATCACGGTTTCGCGTGCGGAGTATCATCATACTTATCCGGCGCGTTTTCAGCTTATTGCGGCAATGAATCCGTGTAAATGCGGCTATTTGGGGCAAAAAGGGCAGGAGTGTCCGAAAGCGCCGAAATGCGGAGCTGAATACCAATCTAAAATTTCGGGTCCGCTTTTGGATAGAATAGATCTTCATGTTTATGTTCCGCCTGTTTCTCCGTGGGATATCTTTGAAAAAGAAAAAGGGGAAACATCAGCACAAGTTTTAGCTCGAGTGGTCAAAGCGCGTGAAATTCAAAAAATGCGTTTTGAAAGGTTAGGAGTCAAGCATCTTTTAACGAATTCGCAACTTTTTGGTGATTTACTAGAAGATGCCGTTAATTTAGAATCAGATGCCAAACAGCTTCTGATCAACTTTGCCGATAAAATCAAATTGTCGGCACGCGGTTACCACCGCACATTACGGTTAGCAAGGACCATTGCGGACTTGCAAAATGAAAATAAAGTGCTTAAAATGCACATAGCCGAGGCGTTGAATTATAGGCGAACAATGCCGGAGCAAGATTAAAAGGAGAAACTTTCATGAAAAATTTCAAGCCGTCTCAATTTTTAGCCGTTTCTATGATTGTTGGTGCGTTTTTTGGCGCACTTGCCATCGGAAATGCTAATGCCGTGCCGTCTACGCAATACAACAGAAGTGTTCGTGATATGATGGCAAGGCGTCATAACGCAAGTGCTAAATCATGGTTTGGCACATCTAAAAAAGCTCAACCGGCAACACATGCCGTGCGTTCTTCTTCAAGACCGGTAGCAGCCGGGGTAACACGTACTGCATATAGCGCGCCAAAAACAATGTATGAAGCAACTGCATCAACAACAACGGCTTTAAGCTCTTGGTTTAGTCCGTCAGATAAAGATGGCAGCTTGTTTCCGGGCGGGCCTTGCACAAACTGCCATAAAAGCGGACCGCTCATTGATACCGGTCCTTGCGAAAGATGTTATGATAACGGTCCTTTAATTGATACCGGTCCGTGTGAAAGATGTTATGATAACGGTCCGCTCGTTGATACAGGTCCGTGTGAAAAATGTGCAGAACCTGAGCCGGAACCGACTTGTCCTGTTTGCGAAATGCCGAATTATACGATTTCGTATAATGATTATATCGTGCAGGCAATGTCAAGAAATTGCTGTGCTATGGCTCCGCTTTATTTAGAGCATGTTGATTTCAATCTTTCTGAAGATGAAACATCTATCAAAAACAAAATGGGTAATTATCGCTTCCGCATTTTCGGATGTCGTCGTTTTGATAAAGAAGCAGTCTTAAATCACGGTCGCGTGATGGAAAAGAATATGCATTTCAATCAGATTTTTGAACAAGTCACCGGTGATTGCTATAATTTGATTGAAAAACCAAACGATATTTGCTTGCAAACAACCCCTTCACCTTTACCTGAATATATTTTGACGGCTGAAATCACAAATTTCTTTATGAATGTTTGTGACGGGTATGATTGGGAAGGTGCAAAAGCAAGCGATTCTCGCACAGGCTCTTCTGAAATGACTGTTAAGTGGAAGCTTTCAAATCTTTCTAAAACACGTGTTGTTTGGGAAGGTGAAACAACAGGTTATGCCGATTTGAATATGGGCCAAGAGCAGGGCGAAGTTGCTTTGGTTGAAGCAGCGTTTGCCGATGCTGTCAGCAATTTGCAAGCAATGCGCGGTTTTGAAAATCAGTTGATGATTCGCCTTTCACCTGAAGAACTGAGCGCAGAACGTCAAGCTTTGATTGATGAAGAGCGTGCACTTGATCCTGCAAAATGCAAATTTGCAGAACCGCTTCAACAAGTGAGACAATGCGAATTAACACGTCCTGAAGCCAATATCATGGAATGTCCTGCCGTTGTCAAAGTTGTGCAAGAGCCTTGTTTGCAAGCTGAACCATGTCCTGTGATTGAAGAAAATTCAGGCATCACAGCAGATTACAGTTTGCTTGATAATTGTATTGATGAAAACGGCGGTGTTATTGCCGGTGGCGATTGTCAAATTGTTGACGACACATGGGTCGATACAGGCGAGCAAGCTTTTGACAGCTTGTGCATCACAACACGTGCGCCCTATGATGTTTTGACACCTGAAAATCTCTACAAAGTGAGAGCTTCTGTTGTTGAAATTTCAAACAACAAAGGTCAAAAAGGTGCCGGTTTAATTGTTTCGGACACGTTTGTTTTGACATCTGCCGATTTGGTAGACAATCAGAGCAATACATATAAAATCCGCACGATTAACGGCAAGGAACTTTCCGGACATGCCGTGAGAGTCAACCCGAGCAAAAATACAGCTTTGGTGATGCTTGAAACTCCGACGGAATACACACCTTTGCCGCTTAATACAGATTTGCCGACAGTCGGACAAACAGGGTTTATGACCTTAGGCTTGCTTGATGTTGAAGAGTTTGATAACGGCTCTGAAAATTATATTGATAACTCAGGCAAGGTTTTAGGCTATCGCTACAGCGATGACAAAGGCTCTGAAATTATTGTCGATACCAATGTTCAAGATTTGGTTATCGGTAGTGTGTTGATTGATTCACATGGTTCTGTCAACGGCTTTGCTCATACAGGCAAAAAGACTGAAGCCGGCAAAGACTTGTTCTTGCCAACGGAAACAGCGCTCCGCAGCTTAGGCCTGACAATTTGTGATTGTCAGTGGGAAGCTCCAAGCCCGTTCCAACAAACAGTTTATAAACCTGTGACAGAACTGATCGTTAAGGCTGCACCTGTTGCGCCTGAGGTGATGAAGGTTCAAGACAGAAAATAATTTTAAAATGCGTATAGCGGCTCATCTAGAGCAAAAAACGACAGAACGGCCAAAATTCATTTACTTTGATGTAAACTAAAATTTTGGCCGCTTTGTTTTTTACTCTATCTAAACCACTCTTCGCATTTTGATTTTTTGAATATGTATAATGATAGCTATGTCTTTTTTAGCACTCTGTGACGTTGTTGTTTTTAACCTCAAAAAACTGAGCGTCGTTTTTTAAGATTTTGAAAGCTTGCCTGTCTGTTGAGGTAATGAATGCTTGCAAATTCAAATCGCGAATTTTGCATAAAAGCGCATCGCGCTTCATATCATCTAAGTGTGTGGTCACCTCATCTAAGAGCAAAACAGGCGCAAAGCCTTTGTCTAAGAGTTGGCACTTTGTTTGTGCCAAAATAATGCTGACAAGCAGCGATTTTTGTTCGCCCGTTGAGCAAAGTTCGGCCGGCATATTTTTCTTTTTGAAATAAACCTTAAAGTCTGTTCGGTTTACCCCTTCAATCGAATCGTTTTCCAAAACATTTTTTCGGTTTTGGTAAAGACTGTTTAAATAATAGTCTTCAACGTCAATAGCAGGATGAGTGTCAAGCATTTGCTCAATTTTACCGTCAAGCTCGAGTTTTAAATTTGGAAAAATGTCATCCGGTTCTTTTTCAATAAAGGTGTTCAGCCGTGCAATAATCTCGCGACGTGCCGCTGCAATTGAAACGCCGATGGCAGCCATTTGTTCTTCTAAACTCAATAGCCAAGAATTATCTTTAACGCCGTTTTTGATGAGACGATACCACTCTTTATAAAGGTGTTCAAAATTTGAAGTTCGTTTGGCATGTTCCAAATCGAAAGTATAGACAATACGGTCTAAAAAGCTACGTCTTGGTTGTAGACCGCCCAAAAAAATGCGATCCATCTGCGGGGTGACCCAAATAGCGGATAAATATTTTCCGAGCTCGGCCTGAGTTGAAACTTTTTGCCCGTCGATTTGCACAATTCGGCGTTCAAAAGTGTGCCATTCTTCATCATTTTCTTTCAAATTTTTTTGCGCTGCGGTTGCAAGCGTATATTCTTCGCCGTTTTTGATGATGTTGGCAGAAACAGTCCAAGAAAAGTTTTTGTTTTCACGGTATCCCGCGTCAATAGCGGCAGGGGTGAGGCGTTTGACATCTGCCATTTTGGCAGATCTTAAACCTCTGCCCGGTGTTAAAAATGAAATGGCTTCTAAAATGTTTGTCTTTCCGGTTCCGTTTTCGCCGGTGATAATGATAGGGCAAATCTCGGGTTCGAGCCTTAATGAAGCATAATTTCTAAAGTCAGTTAAAGTCAGGCGCACAACGCCTGACTTTTCCTTGACAACTTCTGAAATCTGATATGCCGCCATCATCTTTTATACGCGCATCGGCATCAAAACATAAATGGCAGATGAATCAGATGTGTCGCGCACAATAGACGGCGACGAACTGTCGGAGAATGTGAGTTCAACATTATCTCCTTTAATAACAGACAAAATATCAAGCAAATATCTGAAGTTGTAACCAACTTCTAAAGCATCCGAATCGTATGTTGCCTCTAACTCTTCCAAAGCACTTCCCAAATCAGGACTTGAGGTTGTGATTACAAGGTGGTTTTTCGAGGTGATAAGTTTGATGGCGCGTGTGCGCTCTGCAACAACAGACACGCGGTCAACGGCCGTTGAAAGCTCTTTGGCCGAAAGTTGCAAAATTTTGTTGTTGCTTGTCGGAATAACGCGTTCATAATCCGGATATGTGCCGTCGATCAGTTTAGATGTTAAAGTAACATCTTTTAAGACAAAGCGGATTTTGTTTTCGGAAAGCGAAAGAGCAATACTTTCCGTTGAGCTGTCATCTAAAAGTTTTCTGATTTCGGCAACTGTTTTGCGCGGAATAATCACTCCGTTCATTTTTTCAGCACCCTCGGGCAAGGGAGCTTCAACACAAGCTAAACGGTGTCCGTCTGTTGCAACAACACGCAGAACCTTTGTTTCTCCTTCTGTTTTGGCGTGAACATACAGGCCGTTTAAGTAGTATCTTGTTTCTTCCGTTGAGGCTGCAAATTGTGTGCGATCAATCACATCTTTCAAATCTTCTTTTGTCATGTTGAAGTTGATTGGCAATTTGTCCCCCGAAATAACCGGAAAATCTTCAACGGCAATGGTCGGAAGCGAAAATTTTGAGCGATTTGATGCAATAGAGAGCTGGCCTTTTTCATCAGGGAAGGTGAGCTCAACCTCTGCACCGTCGCTTAACTTACGCACAATGTCATAAAGCATATGAGCAGGAGCCGTCGTTGCGCCTGTTTCTGTTATTTTGGCATCTGTAATTTCTGTGATTTCCGTGTCCATATCAGTTGCCTTAAAACTGATCGAATCGGCCAAAGCTTCTATACGGACATTTGATAAAACCGGAATTGTGTTTCTTTTCTCAACAATGCTTTGCATGTGGCTGAGTGTTTTTAATAATGTTGCTCTTTCAATCGTAAATTTCATTTTTAAATGACCTTAAAAAAGTTATGTAACTGCTTTTTAAATATCACATTTCCTTTATAGCTTAAATCAAAAAAAAAGTCGTCCACAGGTTTTTAAAAATAAAAACCCCTCCTTTAGAATAAGGGAGGGGAAACAGTGAAATAGTTTTTTTTCAAGGAGCCTCATTTCTAGCGCACGGGTGGCGTAGGGCTCCGGCGTGAAAGTGTTTTGTTGTGCCGTCTCAAGCTTTCAAGGGCTTCGTCGGCCACCTCAATGGCGTATTGACGCGGCAATTGAGGCTTTCTCTCAGGCTTTTTCGGGCCTGTATCCGCCGCAATCAAAGCCAAACCTGTGACTATGAGTGCAGAGATTAATAATTCTTTCATATAGAAGATTTTTTGTTATTCTTCTACCTTGACCGCCTTGCGTGTGCGCGGTTTGGGATAAACCGGCTTGTAGCGCGGCATATCGTTCATTGTATCCTCGAGGATGTACTTGACATTGTCAATCTCGAAAGACTCGCCGACGTTTTTCGAAGATGAAACGGCAGCCCCTTCAACCAAAGCGTATTTTTTGCGCTTGATGAAGAAAACGGCCTGTTTGCCACCTTCGCACTCCCTAACGGCTGCGATGAAGGGGATGTTTTGAGGAAAGTGATGAACCTTCTCACTTAAGGACATCCGAACCAATCTGCAGTTGGAAACTGCTTTTGTGCCGTTTTGAGCGATGAAATCGCCGAGTTTTTCGTTGAGTACGATTGCGTTTACGTTCTCGAGAGATGCTGTCTTTACCATAATTTTTCTTTCTTTTTATTGTTAAACATAAATATTTTCACTGAGCCTTTATTAAAGCACATTTTTTGACTTCTTGCAAGCAAAAAATTTTAAAATTTTAAAGGGCTCGG
>DPKR01000062.1 GCA_003542415.1 Alphaproteobacteria bacterium
TCTTGCATTTTGTCTAAAAAAGTGTATGATAGCCGATAAGTGAGGTAATAATATGGCAAAAGAAGAATACGGCACAAAAGTTGAGTTTATCGGCGGTAACAACGAATACCGCATTGGCGCAAACAGCTTGTTGATTGAACATCACGAAAAAGGTAAACAAACCAAACGTATCATGATTGATACGGGTGCAATGTTTCCGCCGGATTGGGTGCATTATGATGCCTTAATTCCTGATTTGGCAAAATATTTTGAAAACCCATATGAAAAAGCTTCAGAGCCGGTTGATGCTTTGTTTGTCACCCACTGCCACGAAGATCATATCGGTGCGCTTATTTATTTAGCTGCCGCAAAATATAAATTGCCGAAAATATATACCAGCGACTACACAAAAGCTTTCATCTTATCACAAATGGATAAGAGCAACATTTTGCAAGAATATATCCCTGAAATTGAAACGGTTCACCATGGTCAAGAAATTGAAATTGCGGACAATCTGAAAGTTTTTCCTTTTAATGTGTCGCATTCAACAAAAAATCCGCTCGGTTTTTATATTCAAACAAAAACAGGAGGCAAAGAAAATGCTGGGCTTATCTTTTCAGGTGACTATCATTTAGGCAAAGTTGCCTTTGGGAAAGGCTTTGATGCTGAAGAATATCAAGCTTTTATATCAGATAAGTTTGTTTCCCACATATTTACGGATGCAACCTCTGCGACAATGGATTCCGGTCAGATCATCACCTTTGACAAAGCGGTTGAAAATACTGTTCGTGAACTTAAAAAATATCCTTCAATGCAAGTCTTTTCGCCGGTCATTGCACGAAGTGTTCAAAATCTGGCAATAGATCTCAAAGCAGCAAAACAAACGGGCCGTACGGTTTTGATTGCAAGCGCAGGCTTGCGGCAAAGTGTGCACATTTTGCGTGCCGGTTTGAAAAATAACGATTCCGAAGTTTTGAAACTTTTTGATATTAAAGAAGGTGAAGAGTTTGATTTTGACAGTCTCGTCAAAATTGCTGAAAACAGCGCAGATATTGAAAAATATTTGAACAAATATGAACCTCATGAAAGATATATTATCACGAGCGGTGCTTTTGCCGAAGATAAGGCAGGTCGCAAATCGGGCTTGGTTTTAATCAGTGAACAAAACAAAGTCAGCTATGATGCAAAAGGCAAACTCAAAGGCAAAGGCATGAGCGGACATCCGCAATTTACGGCAGATTCCAACACGCTCTTTTTGCTTCGTCAACGGCCGATTGAATCAATTAACGGTGAAAAACACCGCGCACTTGTCGGTCGCTTGCAAGCTCTCGGTTCAACTGTTGTTTTAAATGGCGATAGTGCAGACGAAAAATATCAACGAAGCGGTCATGCAAGCCGAGATGAATCTGAAACTTTTCGTCGCTTAACGCTTGAAAACTGCGCAAATGCAGAAGATATTAAATCGGGTCGCGACGATATATATTTTGTCAGTATTCATGGCGATGTTGATCAGCTGAAAGCTTTGGAAGAAATTTTTCAGGCAAAGGGAGACAAAACTTTGTTGTGCTTGAATACAGATACAATTCAAATCAGTGAGGGCAAAACAACAAAAATTGAAGGTATTCCTTTTGATAATCAAACATGGATTGCTGTTGAAAAACATGCCTTGAGTGGTCATGGCACGGATGATGTCTTTATTTTTGACTTGGTTGATAAAAATTTTGTGAAGATTGATAATTTATATACCATTGTCAATATCAACACAAGTGCCAATCCACATGCCAAAAAAGAAAACACATATCATTTAAGCAAGGCCATAGAAGCAGCTCAAAAGCTTGAAGAAGAGGGGATGTCAATGTCAAACATTGAAATCCGCAACCGTATTCATGGTGACAGACGCGGCCGCATAACAGAAAGTTATTCATATACACAGCTTAAATCTATTCGTGATAACAAATCCAAATCAAAGAACAAGAAAAAGTTTGCGCGCCCGCGCAAATTCCGCGGTGGCAGAGATTAGAGGCTTATTTCTTTTTGCAAATATAGAGCAAATGCGCGCTGTATCCTTGTTGGTCCGGTCTTTCACAAGTCAAGAAATGCCAGTTAACAAAGGCTTCATAATCTTCTTTAGGCAAATCTTCCACCCACTCGCGCATGGCATAAGCAATGCCGTCTGTTGCCACATTGGTGATATATTTTGTGTTTGTCTTTTCAAACAGTTTTTTAAACTCTTCAATATAAAAACAATTAAATATCTCAGAAGGGATATCTTTCGGTCGACCTTTCTCATCCATCACAGAAGATAAATAAGCAACCATTTTGTGCCTTAGCCCGAACCCGATCATAAACGAGGCACACGGCAGATAAGCAAACATACAAACCCCGTTTTTCTTGGCAACGCGCAATGTTTCTTTAATGGCTTGATTCTTATCTTTTTTACAAAACAAATGATACATCGGCCCAAAATTCAAAACCATATCAAAAGATTTGTCTTCAAACATATTAAGATCCAAAGCATCAGCTTCCATACACTTAAAGTTTTTAAGCCTCTTGCCTTTTTGCTTCATAATTTCAACATGCCTTGGCGTCAAATCAACAGCCGTCACATCATATCCCATTTTCGCCAAAGCGATGGAATATCTTCCTGTTCCCGCCCCGATTTCAAGAATC
>DPKR01000051.1 GCA_003542415.1 Alphaproteobacteria bacterium
TGCGCTCAATCGGCTGGGGTGTTATCTCTGCCGCGCTCACATTTGCGGCTCATTTGTGCCTGCCGTCTGATTTTTATATTGCTTTGATTTGGATTTTATTGCTCCTCTATGAAATTGATGAACGTATGTATTTGTTGCCGGATTTGTTGACTGTTCCTTTGCTCATTATCGGCTTTGTTTATGCATCAACTGTGCAACCTCAAACAGATTTTATTTTTTGCACACCTGCTTTTTATAGTGCTGTCGGCGCAGCAATCGGCTATCTGCTTCCTGTTATTGCAACCCTTGTGATGGTCAAAAGACACCCCGATGCATTTGGCGGCGGAGATATCAAATTGCTTTCGGCCGTTGGCGCGTGGATTGGTTTTTATCATGTCCCGATGCTGATTTTAGCTTCAGCACTTCTTTTCGGGTTCTTATGCATTGCCAAACGCGAACGTTCGGGTGCTTTCGGACCGGCCGTTGTGATTGCAACATTAATACTTGTATTTTTTATAATTTAGTTTTAATATAACTCAGATTTAACTTCAAAAAGAGAGCAAACCCATGAAAAATTTTTTAATCGCTGACAATCGAAAAATTAGAACTTTTGTTGAAACAAAGAGCTTTGACATGTATATCATGGCGCTTATTTGTATCAACTCCATTGTGTTGGGGCTTCTTGCCGTTCCGGCTTATGCTGACAATTTCGGTCCGTTGCTTTATTTGATTGACAAGCTCTGCCTGTCCATTTTTATGGTTGAAATGGGCTTAAAGCTTTGGGTTTACAACAAAGACTTTTTCAACTCTCGTTGGAATACATTTGACTTAATTATTGTCACGCTCTCTTCTTTTGATTTTGCAACGCCGTTTATCATCTTTAGAGCGTTCAGATTGTTCAGACTTTTAAAATACATCAACCGTTTTTCAAGACTCAAACGCATTGTTGATGTTTTGCTTTCGCTTATTCCGAACTTTGTGGCTTTTGTTTTGGTGTTCGGTGTTGTTTTATATGTTTCCGCCATTATCGCGGTCAATATATTCGGCACTCGCTTTTTAGATTTTTCAACTTTAAGCGAATCGACTTTAACACTGCTTCAGGTCTTTACTTTAGACGGTTGGGCACATATCACCCGCACTGTCATGATGGTTTATCCTCATGCTTGGATTTTCTTTATGGCTTATTTAGGCGCAACGATTATGCTTTTCTTGAGCTTTGTTTTAAGCCTTGTTGATGATCTGATAAAAAAAGAAGTTGCCTCTGATGTCAAACTCGTTTCAAAACCAGCCAAAACGCCTGCAAAGAAAAAATCAGCGGCTAAAAAATAATTAAAAGGGTGCAGAATTCAAATCTGCACCCTTTCATTTTACGCACCAATCAGTTCGGCAAACTTCTCAGCCACCTTTTGATCGGCATCTTTCGGTTTTTCAATCAGACAGGTCTTTGCTTTGGCCTCAACATCCAAAAGCTTTTGAAGGCTCTCTTTGGGCACATCTTCGAGTTGGTAAGCGCCGGAAGAGTTCGGCTTTAGCCCTGCAAATTGCAGCAGAGCTTTGCTTTCTGCCGTTTCTCGCGTTTTGAAATCACTTTGCGGATATGCTTCCAACACCTCAAGCTTCATCAAATGCTTTAAGGGCTGAATTGCAGCCATTCTCTTTAAGAGTAGCTGATTTTTTTCCGCCGGTGTTTTTACGAGTGTCGGGAAAGGGATAAAATCTGCAAAGCCATACTTTGCAACAATCCTTTTCTTCAGCTCATCATATTCTGCACTCGGTTTGAAGTTAACAGCCAAAACGGCAGTGCAATCCGTTGAGGGCAAGAGCACCCATTCTTCGCCTAAGAGCTGTTGCCATTGTTTTTTATCCAAAACGGAAACATGAGCCGGCAAAATATAATCGCCATTCTCATTTTTTTCTAAAACAACAGCACCGCTCGGGGCCTGTTCGGCGGGCATTGCACCGCTGATGAGTTCATTTCCTTTGAGCAAAACATACCCCGGCGAGGGCCGGAGCGGAATGGTCATAAAGACATATTTTCCGGCGTTTTTGATCTTGTCTAAAAGATTCGGAATATCCTCAACGGGCGTATAGGCCAAAAGACCGTTGCAAAAAACGATGTCCGCTTTGTTCAAAAGAGGCGTTGCATAAGCCTTAACTCGTTCATCATAATTTTGCACCGTGATGGTTTTGCCATAGTCATAGCAAGTGATTTGCTCTGCAGGCTTCATTTTTACATTGTTGTAGCTTTTAAGCTCTTCTAAGGCATAATCAATCACCCCATCAAAGGTATTTCCATTTTCGAGCATAACTTCAAAACCGTCCACATTGGCCGCCCAATAGCAACCGACTTTGTTCGCGGCATTTGATTTGCCGCCCATGATGTCTGTGATAACAAACGAGCTATCAAAGCTGATGTATTTTTGTCTCACAAGCTCAAAGATGTTAAGCATCATCTCGCAAACAAAAGCATCCGGCCATTTAACAGATTTTGTGTCAACAAGCTGCAACTTCATCTGCAGTGTTTTCAGGTCAATCTCGTTTTTCAACCAGTGACCTTCTGTGTCTTGAAAAAACACGGTTGTTAATTTTTTTTCTTTCATAATAAAGTCTAAATTATAAGTGAAACATAATATTCCGATTGTTTGTCAGTATATTGATTTTTTCCTTTTTGTCAAATCATTTATTCCCTAAACTTGACATTTCTTTTTTTGCTGATATAGTTTTTGCAAATTGAATAAGGATTTTTTCATGATTAAAAATATCTTTTGGGATGTCGATGGGGTTTTAGCAAACATTAATTATGCTTATTTCCATTTCTTGAAAGAGCATCCGAAGTATAAGCCTTTGTATGGCAATATCAAATGGGAAGATTTGCCTAAGGTTTTGCCGATTGAGCCAAAATACGGCGCCTTAGAATTAAAGACGCACCCGACGCTTGGCACAGAGCTTGACCATGATTTTTGCCATAATCTTGAATATTTTACAAACCGCCCTTTATATCCCGGTGTGGTTGAAACGTTAAAACGTTTTCATGATAAAGGCTTAAAACAATTTACGCTTTCGGCCACTTTTGATGTTGAAACAAAAATGAAGTTTTTGAATAATTTGCTTGCTGATGTTAAAGATTTTTTGACTATCAAATGTGTGCAACACGGCAAATTTATGCACGACACGGCAAAGGTGGATATGCTCAAATCCTGTTTCGAAGAATATGGCTTGGAGGCTGATGAAACAATTTTGGTTGATGACCGTATATATAACCAATATGCCGCCATTGAAGTTGGTGCCCACCCTGTACGCTATAGAAGCGAATTCACGACAGATTTGCCCGATGATTTAAAATGGATTCCTGAAGTTCATTCCATGAAAGAGTTGGAACAGCTTGTTGACGATGTCAATTCCGGCAAACGCACCTTGAAATAAGCAACAAAAAACCCTTCTGTTTGAAGGGCTTTTTTTTAAAATTAAATCGCTTCTTTGACCTTATTGATTGCGGCTTGAAGATTTGATGCATCCGAGCCGCCGGCTTGTGCCATATCAGCTCTTCCGCCGCCACCTGAGCCACCAACAGCTGCTGAGGCAAGTTTGACCAAGTCAACTGCCGAATATTTATCCGTCAAGTCTTTTGTAACGCCTACCACAATAGAAGCCTTGTTATCTTTATCTGAGGCTAAGACAACAATACCCGACTTAATGCTTTGACTTATTTCATCGACAAAGGCTTTGAGTTCTTTTGGGTGAACGCCTTTAACGACTTTGCCGACAAACTTGACGCCGTTGACCTCTTCAACCTCATCTTTTGAGCCATTGCTGCCGCTTAACATTTGTTTTTTCAAATCTAAGATGTTCTGTTCTAACTTTTTCTTTTCTTCCAACAAATTACTGATTCGTTGCTCCAAGTCATTAACATTGGTTTTTAAGCTTGAACAAACGGCATGCAATTTTTCTTCCAAAGCATGTTCAAAGTTTTCAGCTGCCGCTCCAGTCAAACATTCCAAACGGCGCACACCGGCTGCAACGGCAGATTCCGAGACAATGTGGAAATAGCCGATATCGCCTGTATCGCAAACGTGTGTGCCACCGCAGAGCTCTTCGCTATAAACAGTGCCGTTCTTTTCCATTTTGACCACACGGACTTCTTCGCCGTATTTTTCGCCAAACAGTGCCATTGCACCCGATGCTACGGCATCATCTTTGTTCATCAACACCGTGTTCACATGGTAGTTTTCTCTGATTGAAGCATTGACCATATCTTCAACCTTGCGGATTTCTTCTGATGTGATTTGTTTAGGGTGTGAAATATCAAAGCGCATATGGTCGGGAGCAACAAGCGAGCCTTTTTGTGCCACATGGTCGCCCAAAACCAAACGCAAGGCTTTATGCACCAAGTGCGTAACCGAGTGGTTGGCGCAAATTTGTTTGCGACGCTCTGCATCAACCTCAAAGGAGGCCACATCACCCACCTTGACTGCGCCTTTGACGAGTTTGCAAACATGGACAAAGATGTTATCAAGCTTTCGCTTGGCATCTGTCACTTCAATTTCAAAATCTTTGCCTAAGATGCGCCCTGTGTCGCCGACCTGACCGCCGCATTCGCCATAAAACGGGGTTTGATTTGCAGTCAGGTAAAATTCGCCCTCTTTGACCTCATCAACGCTTGCGCCATTTTGCACAAGCGCCGTGATGGCACAATCTGCCTTTAAGGTTTTATAACCCAGGAAATCTGTTGCGCCAACTTTGTCCGAAAGCTCAAACCAAACTTTTTCGGTGCCCTCATCGCCCGAACCTGCCCAATTTTGGCGCGCCAATCTCTTTTGCTCTTCCATAGCTTTGTTAAAGCCATCGGTATCAACCTTGATGTTTTTGAGCTTTAAGGCATCTTCGGTTAAATCAAGCGGAAAACCATAGGTGTCATAGAGCTTGAATGCTGTTTGTCCGCTTAAAACAGAACCCGCACCCAAATTTGCTGTTTGCTCATCCAAGAGTTTCATACCTGTTGACAATGTTTTGCCAAAGCGAAGTTCTTCTGCTTTGATTGTTTCTCTGATTAAAGCTTCATAGCGCAAAAGTTCCGGATAAGCCTCGCCCATTTCGCGTTGCAAAGAGGGCAACAATTTATACAAAAGCGGTTCATGGCAACCCAACATATAAATATGGCGCATAGCACGGCGCATAATACGGCGCAACACATAGCCCCTGCCCTCATTTGACGGCAAAACGCCGTCGGCAATCAAAAATGCGGTTGAGCGCAAGTGGTCCGTAATAACATTATAAGAAGATGACAGCGCCTTGTTTTCTTTATCCGTCCCTGCTAATTTACACAAATCCGTAATCAGATTTTGGAACAAGTCAATATCATAGTTTGAGTGTACACCTTGCAAAATGGCTGTAATACGCTCTAAGCCCATGCCTGTATCAATGCAACGTTTTTTCAAATTAATGCGCTCACCTGTCGGCAAGTCTTCAAACTCATCAAACACCAAATTCCAAATTTCAATCCAACGATCGCCGTCTTCTTCAGGTGTGCCGGGCAATCCGCCCCAAACCTCCGGCCCATGATCATAAAAAATCTCGGAACAATAACCGCACGGCCCCGTATCGCCCATTTGCCAGAAGTTGTCTTTTGTTGATATATCAATAATGCGATCAGAAGGAAGACCTGAAATCTTTTTCCATAAATCGCGTGCGACATCATCGGTGTGAAACACCGTAACGGCCAGTCTGTCTTTGGGGATGCCAAATTCTTTGGTCACCACTTCCCAAGCGTATTTAATGGCTTCTTCCTTAAAATAATCGCCGAAAGAAAAGTTGCCGAGCATTTCAAAAAACGTGTGGTGACGAACATCATATCCGACACTGTCCAAGTCGTTATGTTTGCCGCCGGCGCGCACGGATTTTTGAGCTGTTGTGGCGCGCGTGTATGGACGCGTTTCATTGCCCGTGAAAATGTTTTTAAATTGCACCATACCTGAGTTTGTAAACATCAAGGTCGGATCATTATCCGGCACCAATGAAGACGATGGCACAACAGTATGCCCGTTCTTTTCAAAGTAGTCCAAAAAGGTTTTGCGAATTTGTTTTAAGGTCGCAGTCATTATTTTTTTCCTATCAATTTTATTATGTTATCGCTTAAAATAAAACAAAGAACCGAATAAGTAAAGAACATTTTTATTTTTATGGATGCAATTATCTAAATATATGATTTTTCTTATAAAGATATAAGATGTTTCACGTGAAACATTAAAAAAATAGTTCTCACATTTATAGCGAGAACTTTTTGTTGAAATTCAATATGTTATCTTCGAACACCTTTAAAGGTAAAGACGACCGAACAATATGGCGCTTCGCCGCACACGCTCTCACAAGTGTTAGAAGCACTTGAAACATCTAATTTATTTGTTGTGAGGCTGTATACAAGTTGATCTTTTGAATTGGAGACCACTTGAATTGTGCCTCTCTTCCACAGTTTTGCAGGCACTGTTTTATCCCATCCGCGGACCAAAAAATCTGAGCAAGCGTGCAAATGATTTTTCAAAAATGTCACATGAAGCTCATACACATAGTTCATTTCTCCATCAATCGTTTTAAAGAACAAACGAGGTGAAATTTCACCTAAAGGCGCATGACAAACCTGATAAGTATGCGTGTTAAGCGAGGCCGGCTCCGGATTACACTCAGGCAAAAGACCGTAATCACGGATTTTTTGAGCCATGTTACTATTTTTCAAATCTATATCCGGGCCGAAATGTTGTTTTGTAAAGAGCTCATAGCTAAAAATGGCATCTGAAACAAAACTGACTGTTTTTTGCATATTATAAGTATAAATCGCTTTGCCGTAGCCTGCCAAACCACCTGCGCTCAAAACACCGATGATGGCTAAGACGCCGAGCATTTCCGTCATGGATCGACCATGTTCATTGATTTTCATTCTATTTATCCTTTGTTATTGCCTTATTATGTAAAGTATAACTTCATAAAGTTAAAATACAATAAAAAAACAGCGGCAAATTTGTCGCTGTTTTTTAACTTTGTTACATGAACAATTAGAAAGCGTAACGAACGCCTAAAGACAATACGTCTAAGCCTCTGAGTTCTTTGTTCACGAAAGCAACGTGACGGTACATAGCGCGAACACCCCAGTTGTCTGTGATGTTGTATTGGACGCCGGCACCTAAACGCCAACCCCAAACATGCTCTGTATCATGAACATTATAGTTTTTAACTTTTCCTTTGAAGACATAGCGGCCAATACCTGCTGTGCCCAAAACTTCCCATTCGCCATAGCAACCTAAAGGCAAAATACCAAACAAATCAGCACCATAAGCACCATATTCTGAGTGGATCAATCTTTTGTTTTCATGTTTAGAAAGTTCACCGAAAACTTCTGTTGCGAAATAAGGAGAAACCTTTGTACCGGCAACGATTGAACCTGAATGATATTTACCAGGCATTAAACCATCTAATAAAGAAGCTTTGTTTGTGAAGTTCAAGTTATAGTCAGCACCGACATAAGGTGTCAATTCTAAAGCTTGTGCGCTAAAAGCAAAAACACTGGCAACACCAGCAAGTAATAAAGTTTTTTTCATATGAATATTCCTTTATAAAAAAATAAATTAATTTACTCTTTTTAATATCGTTCCAATAAACCAGAACAATATGTTATAGACATTAGTTTAGTTTTTTTGCGTTTTCAAGCTTTTTTTTCAGATTTTGCTGATATTATGTTACAAAATATTTCATATATCATATAGAAGCGGCGTATATGCACTAAAAGTGCAACGCCGGCTTTGAGATCTATTGACGAGGTGATGCATAGCGCACCTTGAGGGATGACAAGAAAAACTAGCCTTTGATAAAGATTCTGCCGTTTTCAATGCGCGCCTGACCGCCTAAAGGAATTGTGGCAAGTGGTGTGGTATGGCCCATATCAATGTTTGCGATAATCGGCATATTTTTAAGCTCTTTTTTATCTAAAATGAACTCTAAAGCTTCTCTAGTTGCTTTTGAGGCTTTTTGAAAACGGCCGATAACGAGACCTTTGACATTTTCAAAATCGGGCTGATTGATGAGGGCTTGCAAGTTTCGATCAAAGGTGGCCATATTTGACATTTCATCATCTTCAATAAACAGAATCGTATTCTTTTCAAACTTCGGACGAAATTCTGTGCCGAGCTGTAGGATAAAGGTGCATAAGTTGCCGCCGATAATGGTGCCAGAAGCCGAGCCGCTTTGAATTTGCCACCAGCCTTCGTTTTTGATAAACTCACGTTTTTCTTGGTCTAAAAACCACAAATCATCGCTCCACTCAATTGATGGCATAAGCTCCTTTTCACCTGTTTCAAAGAGCATTTTAACGGCATTTTCCAAAGTATATTCACACCCCTTTAACATTCCAAGCGAGCTATAGTGCGGGCCATAATATGTGATAAGGTCTGTTTTAGCATAAAGCGCCGTGTGAAGCGAGGTGATGTCTGAAAAGCCCATAAAAATCTTCGGGTTATTTTTGATTGTTTCATAATCAAGATACTTCAAAATTTCATTTGAATTAAACCCGCCGATAACTGTGATGACGGCTTTAACAGATTTATCGGCAAAAGCCTGGTTGATGTCTTGAGCTCGTTTTTCAACAGAGGCTGAGCCGAACATATCAAAATTTTCATCTGTTGTGTTCTTTGCAAAAGAAACTTCCAGACCTAAGTTTTTAAGTCGTTCTTCGGCAATTTGACGACAATCCGCGCCAATCAATTTTAAGCCGCGTGCCGGGGCGACAATCATCACTTTATCGCCTTTTTTAAGTTTTTGAGGGGTTATTGACATTGGTTTTCTCCTTGTTTGAAAATATGCAACAAAACAACAGGCTTGATATCTGTTGCCTTAAAAATTTCTTTCCTTATTCTTGCTTTGATTTGATCTTGAACATTTTGTGTGAGGCCTTTTTCATGGATTTCTTTATCAAGCGTTTCAAAAACTTTTTCTTTTGTTTGAAGCGCCAGTTTTTCCCAATCAGGTGCTTCTAAAATATCAATTGATGAAATTTCTAAATCAAGCAAATGGTTATCTTCTGACACAAAAGCTGAAATAAACAGGCTGCAATTATAGGCAATGCGACGGCGATTTTTAATCAGCTCTGAGGAAAGCGAAACACTGCGCCCCCTATCGACACCGATGACATCCGCAAAAACTTCTTCCACTTTTTCAAGATTGCCGTTTAAAAGTTTGAAAACATCACCGTTTTTGCCGGAGCAAACTTCCGCAACACCACATGATGAAGCGAAACGCTTATGTTCACGGATAAAACGTTTGTCACCATGAACCGGAAAAACAATTTTCGGTTTTAAAAGCTCATACATTTTTTTGAGCTCATCTTTGGACGGATGACCGGAGGTGTGAACAAGCGCTGTTTCTTCGGTGATGACATTGACACCGTCTGAGATCATTTGCTCTTGCATACGCTCAATTTTGTCTTCATTGCCGGGGATGATTTTTGATGAGAAAATGACTGTATAATCCTTATCCAGTTTAACATATTTGCTTTCGCCTTTGGCAATAAGACTCAAAGCGCTTCGATAATTAGCCTGTGAGCCTGTGCAGATATAAAGCGCCTTGTCGGAGGTTAAGCCCGGAACTTCTTCAGGCAAATAGGTTTGCGGCATACCCTTAAAATAGCCGCATTCTCTGGCAATACGGACATTTGTTTGCAAGCTTCGACCCAGCAAAACAGGGGTTCTACCCGCCTTATCTGCCGCTAAAACCAAACTTTCTAGACGCATGATATTAGAAGCAAAGCATGTGGCGACGATACCGCCCTCGATGCTCGGAATAAGCTCGATTAAACTTTTTCTGATATCTAATTCACTCGGCTGCTGGTGATCTAGCAAAACATTGGTCGAATCGCAAACGAACATGTCAAGCCCCTCATCTGCCGCTTTTTTAAGAGCGTCATCATCAAAAGTGAGCATATCTAATTTGCCGTCATCCATGCGCCAATCCGTTGCATGAAAAACCGTTGCCTCCTCACATTTGATGAGCAAACCGCATGTTTGAGGCACAGAGTGCACCAATGAAACGAACTTGACTTCAAATGCGCTTGTTTGAACTGTATCGCCCGGCTGAACAACTTTAAGCGGCACAATTTCATCCATTTTATATTCTTTCAAACGTTCTGTAATCAGGCCTGCGGCAAAAGATGTGGCATAGACCGGACATTTCAAAGCCGGCCAAACCTGAGCCACCGCGCCCATGTGGTCTTCATGTGCGTGAGTGATGAAAAGGCCTTCAATATCGCCTTCAAATTCTTTTAAAAACTCGGGAGAAGCATAGCACATATCCATGCCGGGATAGTCATCATTTAAAAAGCCATAGCCTGCATCAACGACAATCCATTTGCCCTTAAAGCAATAAGCATACATGTTCATGCCGATGTCATCAGCCCCGCCTAAAGCAACAAAATACAAACCTTTATCAAATTTATTCATTTTTACCTTCAAATAAATCGCCGACAAGAATATGTTTTTCGCCCTCTTTGGTGTTTAAAACCAAATTTGCATTTTCATCTAAATCTGCCAGCACACCTTCAATTTCTTTGCCGTTTTGTTTAATAATGACATTTTTACCACGATTATATGCATTGTCAAGCCAGATAGACTTCAAAAAAGAAAAGCCATGCTTTTGATATTGCATTTTCAAAAAATTAAAATGCTTGACCAAAACATTTAAAACTTTCAGACGATCTACCTGAACGCCAAAATCATGAAGCGAGGTGATTTGATACATCGGATTTTCAACTTTCGGAGTGCGCGCAACATTGATACCTATGCCCATTATCCAATAATTATCCGGCCCTTTTTCAAACAAAATGCCCGAGATTTTTTTAGCCCCCACAAAAACATCATTCGGCCATTTGACCTCAACACACACATCAGGAGCAAATGTTTTGACCGTTTCAAGCACGGCAAGACCGCTTAAAAGAACATAGTGACCGATTTTTGATGTATCAAGTTCATAAGCAAATGAAACATATAAATTTCCGTCAGCACTTTCCCATTTGCGATCCAGACGCCCCCTGCCCTTTGTTTGAACCGCCGCTGATACGATACACGGCGCATGGCAGCGCAAAAGCAATTCGAGCACGGAATCATTTGTGCTTGATGTTTGCTCTAAATCTTCAAAATACCAATTTTCTATTTTTTCCATTTCTAACCTATGTTCAAAAGGATATCTGTTTGCATGAGCAAAATCTGCGGACGGACAGCAAAAACAAGCAAAAGTAAAACATGCAACAGAAGATATATATAAACCCCGAAATCGACACGATCAAAATTTTGTTCTTTTTTCAAAAATGACACCGTCTCAATCATTTTTAAATATACCGGTAAGAGTGCCAGCAAGCCAAACAATGAGATATACACAATTAGCGGGAATTTGGCGACTTCGCCAAGCAAAACAAACTGCATCATAAAATATGAGAGCGGCGGAAGCCCCATTAGAGCAACATTCATCAACACGAAAGCTGCCGTGATGTATGGTCTTGTAGATGCCGCCCCTTTAAGCAAATTAAGGTTTAAGGGATATTCACCGTTTATTTTAAAGGCATAAAAGCAGATATAAACACCCAAAAGAACGAACAAATAGAGCTCGATATATATGAACGAAATGTTGATTAAACCATCTTTGAAGGTGGATAAGACAAGAAGAACAACACCCGTTTGATACAAGCTGATAGATGTAAAGATTTTTCTTAAAAAACGACTGGCATTTGCACCGATTGCAGCAAAAACAACAGATAAAACGCCGAAAGCAAAATAAACACTCTTCAAATGATCGGCAAGCGGGGGAAAAACAATATGATGAAGTTTAAGCATCAAGCTCCATAAAGCCATAGGGCACACAAGATTAAAATAAGTTACCACAGGCAAAATAAGCGGAGATGAAGCATCGCTCAGCCAGAAATGGAAAGGGGCAACACTCAAGAAGAAAAACAGGGTACACAATATACCCATCACGATAAACATTTTTAAAAGAGGCGAAACTTCTGTGAGGTATGATGCCGCATCAAAAAACAACTGATGATTTTTACCTAAGAGAAAAACAGAAAATGCAAACATCAACAAAAATACCAAAGAAATGACGGCATAGCGGCGAGCCGTGTGATAGAGTTCTTCGCTTTGTTTACTGAAACGGAAAAAGAGATATTCACACAAGGCAAGCCCTGTAAAAGCGCCGAGCAAAATGCCGAAGTGCACTGTTTTAACGATAATTGACAAGCAAAAAAGAGAGCTCAGCGCCAAAACGCAAAAATATGAACCGAAAGAGCTTTTTGTGCTTAAAAACCATTTTGAAGACAAAGCAAGCCACACAAGCGCAAAAACACAGGTGACAACATATGACAAAGTTGAAAACGGGGTGACACTCAAATATTGAGGCAATATGCCTTTGTTGTAAAACAAAACAGATGATGCGGCGCTGATGAACACGAAAATTTTTGCAATTTCAAAACAGGTGCGATTAAGCTTTTTTTCAAAGATCATGGTTTTCAAAAGAAAGATAACACCTACAATCAAAGATGTTTCAGGCAATGTATATAAAATTTTTTCAAGCATATTTTTCTCCTAAAACACAAACCATAAGGGTTTTATCAGTGACAACAAAAGCATGAACATGACAATCATCACAACGGAGAAAGCAATAAAATCAATGTCTTTGATTTTAATTTCCGGCGGGACGATGTTTATCGGATCTTTTAAGATGTATAGGCTTTGCAAAAGTGATATGGCTGCCAAAGTCATACACACGACAACGATTGTGCCGACATAAAGATGAAAATTAAAAATTTCGGAAACGATAATAAAGTTATTGCCGAAAAAAGCAGAAACAGGCAGACCAAGTGCTGCCAATATAAAAAGATTATATGCAACAGAGGCTCTCGGCATATGGTTTAAAATTCCTTTAATGCCAATATCAGATCGCCCGCTCTCGTGAACCATATGAGCTTGCAAGATGACAAGGCACGATGTGATCAGCAAGAACGCAAAGACCGAATATGCAATGTTTAATTTGATGACATCTGTCGGCAAAAATACGGCAAGCAAATAAAGCAAATCATATACAAATATGTAGTTTGAGAGTTTATGGCCGGCATTTGTGTAGGCATAGCCACCGAAAGCCGCAAAAATCATTGTTAAAACACATAAAGCCTGAAAAACAGGTGTTAGAACAGAAATTTCAAACGGAATATTCAAAGGCCAACAACGCATAAATCCGTAAATGCCGCTTAAGGGTAATATGTGTATGGATAAAAATACAAGCGGGTTTTTCAAGGCTGACCAAACAGATGTTGTGGCGTGATGAAACGGCCAAACGGGCATACGCAAAATAAGAGCAAGAAACAAACCGCCCCACACGAAAATGGATTTGCGATAAGAAAAATGAAGTTTATCAATGTTTGCAAGAAGAATATCGTTTTGTTTTAAGCTCAAAATAAAAATACACGATGCAAGCAAAAGAAA
>DPKR01000122.1 GCA_003542415.1 Alphaproteobacteria bacterium
GCTTGCGCAGGCTGCGGTGAAACACCTTATATCAAGTTGTTGACGCAACTCTTTGGTGACCGTATGGTTGTTGCCAACGCAACAGGTTGTACATCAATTTATTCCGGCAACTTGCCGACAACCCCATATTGCAAGGACGAAAAAGGTCATGGTCCGGCTTGGGCAAACTCTCTGTTTGAAGACAATGCCGAGTTCGGTCTTGGTATGCGCCTTTCAATCGACCACGGTAAAGAGACGGCTATCACACTTTTAGATGGCTTAAAAGATAAACTCTCTGATGTGGCAGACAAAATCCTTTCAAACCCTCAATCGACAGATGCTGAAATTGATCAGCAGCGCGATTTGGTGGCTGCTTTGAGAAAAGAACTTGCCAAGATTGACACAGAAGAAGCCAAACACTTAAACGAAATGGCTGATTACCTCATCAAAAAATCCGTTTGGATTATCGGTGGTGACGGCTGGGCTTATGATATCGGCTTCGGCGGTGTGGATCATGCAATTGCATCAGGCAGAAACATCAACATTTTGGTGGTTGACACGGGCGTTTATTCAAACACCGGCGGTCAGCAATCAAAGGCAACCCCGATGGGCGCGTCTGCCAAATTTGCAACAGCAGGTAAAGAACTCGCAAAGAAAGACCTTGGCATGATTGCGATGAGCTATGGCAATGTTTATGTGGCTCAAGTGGCAATCGGTGCTAACGATATGCAAACGATTAAGGCCTTCAACGAGGCAGAAGCCTACGATGGTCCGTCAATCATCATTGCATATTGTCCGTGCATCAACCAAGGCCTTAATATGGCAGATGGCTTAAGCCACCAAAAAGATGCTGTTGAATCAGGCTCATTCCCGATTTACCGCTACAACCCTGAAAACATCAAGGAAGGTAAAGCACCTTTGATGCTCGATTCAAAAGCACCGTCTAAGCCTTTGGCTGAATATATGGCAACCGAAACACGCTTCCAGGTCGTCAATAAAATGAACCCGGAACGTTATGAAAAACTCTTGAATAAAGCTCAAGAAGACGTGAAAGAAAAACGCGCATTGTTAGAGCATATGTCAGAGCTTAAAATTGCTGAATAATTAGGCACAATTGTTATTAACGAACTTAATCGTTAATCTCAGAGACAAAAACACCATTCTTATTTAAGGATGGTGTTTTTATTGTAATCTGAAAACCCCGCGTTAGACGCGGGGTTCGGTGTAGCTTTTAAAATACCAATATAGAAACAGAGAATTTTGGTGTAAGGGGTATTATGTGGATACAACAGGAAAAAACACCGAAAAAATTATGGAATATATCAGAAATCAGCTCAAAGAAGACCAAATAGCCGAGCAGCTGACGATGGATTTGAACGACCCGTTTACGGGTAAGTAGTAACAAATTGCGTCTGGCAGACGCTTAGCAACCCCGTTCAGGGCTTGCCAGTGGTAAAGGCTTATAGCCGCATATGAAGAACCCCGCGTTTTACGCGGGGGTCTCTTTTTTTGATACTCGTTTTCGGCGAAATAATTCTTTTGCAAAAATGTTTAATTTAAGAGAATTTTTGACGGCAAGTTTTTCGTTGCACATATCCAGCAAATCAGAAACGGCATGTGCTAAATCTTCAGTTGAGAGCTGTTGAGACTCAAGTGTAAACTTTGCCTCCCATTTAACAGACTTATAAATATAAAATAAGCCCAAAACAAAAATTAATAATAGAATAAAAAGAATTTCCATAAGCTTTAGATATAATAATGTAACAGTGCATGTGATATAATCAGAAAAAAAGCTTTATCAATCTGATAGGTGCTAATATTTTTTTAAAAAAATTAAAAAAAACTCTTGATTCTTTTTTATTTTTAGAATATTCATATCTCGTCTTATAAAGATGCGGCCGTGGCGAAATTGGTAGACGCGTAACGTTGAGGTCGTTATGAACTAAGTTCATGGAGGTTCAAGTCCTCTCGGCCGCACCATTAAAGAGCACTTCTTAAGTTTCCAAATATTATCAGTCAAAAGGAGGTCTGCCATGCTTAGAATATATAAATCAGAAGATGGCGGTAAGCTTGTTAAGCTCAAAAAAAACAAGGTCACTTCGCTTTCATGGTATAATTTAATCAATCCGGATGATGAGGAGCTCTTAAAAGTTGCAGATCAATTAAAGCTCGATTTTGATATGCTTAAAAACGCCCTTGACTTAAATGAGCGTTCTCGAGTCGAGTTTGAAGACAATGTCCTCTCACTCATCGTTAATTTGCCGCTTTTGGACGAGGATGGGCAGTTTGATACATTGCCGTGTGGTTTGTTTTTCACAAAACGTAATTTTATGACAATCTGCACACGTGACAATCGTATTTTGAGCTCTTTTAACAAAAATACGGCAAAAACATTTGATACGCGTGAGCGCGGACGATTTTTGCTGATCATTCTTTCAAAATGCACACAATTTTATTTAAAATATTTAGCCATTTTAAATCAAAAAACGGAAGAAATTGAATATTCGCTCCGCAAAACAACGAACAATAAAGCTCTTTTTGATTTAATGGAAATTCAAAAGTCGCTCGTTTACTTCACAACAGCTTTAAAAGACAATCATGTCGTTTTATTAAAATTGCTCAGAATGTTGCGCTCTAAAACATTTGCAAACATTATTGCTTTTACCGAAGACGATATGGATGTTTTGGATGATGTGATTGTTGATAACAAGCAAGCCATCGAAATGGTTGATATGCATCGCTCAATTTTAGAAGGTATGATGGATGGTTTTGCCTCTATCATCAACAACAACTTAAACCTTGTGATGAAGTTTTTGGCAGCTATCACGATTATTTTATCAATTCCGACGATGTTGGCGTCTTTTTGGGGAATGAATGTGCCGGTGCCTTTTGCTCCTCATCCGTACGGCTTTGCTTTTGTTATAGCTTTTTCCATTGTTTTAACAATTCTTGCCACAATTTTCTTTAAGAAAAAAGGTATGTTTTAGAAAAAAAACTGTATATTTTTGAGCAAATATACTGGTTTTTATGGAAAAAAAACTTATAATCAGCTTAAACAAAAAGAAAAAGGATAAAAGAATGATTTTAGGTTTATTTGCTGCATTAACGGCTTTTATTGCCGACCAACTTTCTAAATTTTATATATTCAAATTTGTTATAGAAAACGGCTCACCATATAAAGTGTGTGATTATTTCAATATTGTTTCTGCTTTTAATAAAGGCGTTAGCTTTTCAATGTTTGATAATGGTGGAAATGCAGGAAGAATATTTCTGATTGTTTTTGCATTAGGCGTTGTTGTTTTCTTACTCCATTGGATGAAAACGGAAATTTCACGTTTTGTTCAAGTTTCATTAGGACTTATCATCGGCGGAGCACTCGGCAATGTGGCCGACAGATTACGCATGGGCGCTGTTTATGATTTTTTGGATTTCCACTATGGCGCATATCATTGGCCGGCATTTAATTTGGCAGACACATTTATATGTGTCGGTGCGTGTTTGGTTATTTTGCATGCATTATTAAACAGAAAGAAAATTTCATTGAAGGATATTAACAAATGAAAAAAAATATAGCACTCTTATTAACACTCGTTGTGATTTTATCAGCTTGTTCAACCATGAAAAAGTGGCTCGGTTTGAACAAAACAACACCGGATGAAACGAAGATTGAGACTCGTTCACCTCTCGTTTTACCGCCGGATTTTGATGAACTTCCTTAAAATTTCAGATGAATAAAATTAAATATCTGCTTACTGTTATTGCTGTTTGCTTTTATTCAAACGCCTTTTCAAAAGTGTTTGACGCCGAAGAGTTTTATCTTGACAACAATTTAAGAGTTGTGGTGGTTGAAAATCATAAAGCGCCGATTGTGAAGATGATGTTGTGGTATCAAGTCGGATCGATGGATGAAAAAGCAGGTAAAAGCGGTTTGGCACATCTTTTGGAGCATTTAATGTTTCGCGGAACATCAAGAGTTCCGGCATCTTCTTTTAATGAAATGATGCTTGAAAACGGAGCCGATTTTAATGCTTTTACAAATCAAGATTTTACGGTTTATCACGCACTTGTTGATGTTTCACGCTTAGAACTTGTGATGGCTCTCGAAGCAGACAGAATGAAAAATTTAAAAATTGATGATAATGCTTTTTCGGGCGAACAAAAAATTGTTTATCAAGAGCGAGAAGAACGTATAGAAAATAATCCGAAATCACGTTTTTCCGAGGAAGCACACCAGATTTTATGGCAAGGAACGCCTTATGCACATCCTGTTTCCGGAACATTAGAAGAAATCAACGCCTTAACAAAAAAAGATGCAATTGATTTTTATTTGCGGTTTTATGCTCCGAATAATGCGGTGTTGGTCTTATCCGGTGATATTGATCTCAATGAGGCAAAAATATTGGCACAGAAGTACTTTGGAAATATTCCATCAGTCAATGAAAACAATCGTAAAAGCTTGACCTTTGAAATGGAAAATACAGGTTCATACGGCATATCAAAAAAAATGGCTGATATTGAAAGCAGCAGGGCTTCAATTTCGTTTGTTGTTCCTTCTGTTTTAGAGAACAAAAAGGCAGCTTACGCCATGCTTGTTTTTTCAAATTACTTTGGCGAGAGCGGTAATTCATATCTCAACAAGGTTCTTGTCCAAAAAAACAAAGTTATTCAAGCAAGTTCCTCAGCTGATGTTTTTTCAAGAGGGCCGGGACTTTTTAGTGTTTCTGCATTGCTTTTGAACAATCAAAATATATCTTCTGACATCCAAATGCTCAAAAAAACAATTAAAGAAGGTATGGATTCCTTAACTCCGAATATGTTAGAAAAAGAAAAGAAAAAAATTCTTTCATGGTTTGTATATGTTAAAGACAATCCTTCTGATGCGGCATTTATCGTTGGGGAGCTTGCATCTTTAGGTCTTGAGTTGGATGAAATTGAGAGTTATGCTCAAAATATTGAAGCTGTGACGCATAAAGATATAGTTGATGCTGTAACACATATGTTGAACAGCTCGAAAAATATAACAGCTTTACTGACGCCGGCCGAGGAGGAAAAATGAAAAAAATCAAAAAGAAAACAATATTGATTTTAAACATTTTTTTCTTGAGCTTGTTTGTGTATGCGTTGTGGATTTTTAAAACATCCCTGAATACTTTTAATACAAAAGCATTGATTGAAAATTCGATATTGAAGGAAAAAACTTTTAAGGCTGAAATAAAAGAAATCAATTCTCAAAACGGTATCAAAGCTTGGCTTATGGAAGAAAACAGCGCACCGATTGTGGTAATAGATTTTTACTTTGACAGAGCAGGCTTTACATTTGAAAACAAAGACAAAACAGGTTTAACAATGCTTGTTGCTCAAATGCTAAGCCAAGGTGCCGGAAAATGGGATAGGCAAGCATATCACAATTTGTTGGAAGAAAACGCCATCAACATAGATTTTGAAGCGCATGATGATGTTTTTGAAATATCAATGCAAACGCCAACACAAAACATAGATATTGCAACAGATGTGTTAAAAGCTGTCTTTCAAGCACCTCATTTTGCTTCTAAACATTTGGAAATAACCAAACGCAAGCAAATAGAGGCTATTAAAGTAAAAAATGAGAAGCCTCAAAGTGTTTTAAACACTGCGTTTCAAAAAAAGTTTTATGGAGAGCATCCAAAGGCAAGAGATCCGCTTGGAACAAAAGAAACCGTTCAAAAGATTTCAACAAATGATTTGAAAAATTTTGTTAAAGAGCATTTTGTTTCAAACAAATTGGTTGTATCTGTTGCCGGCAATATATCACAAGTAAAAGCGGCTGAATTGATTGATGATTTGTTCGCGAATTTGCCAAATCTGAAAAATGCGGATGAATTGCCGAAATTGGTTGCAAATTATCATTTTGAAGAAGAAAATATTGAACGAAAAATGCCACAAGTTTTAAGTGTTTTTGTGGCAGAAGGAACAACACGGTTATCTCCTGATTTTTATCCGCTTTATATTGCAAACGAAATTTTCGGAGGCTCCGGTTTATCTTCAAGGCTCAATTTGATTGCACGCGAAAAAGAAGGATTGACTTATGGAGCATACACTTATTTAGATACACAAAAAGATGCACCAAGCATTAAAGGAGGCTTTGCAACTTCAAAACAAAACTATACAAGAATGAGAGAAATTTTATTTCAAGAGTGGCAGAAAATGGCAGAGTTCGGCGTGAGTGAAGATGAATTTCAAGCCATCAAAAACAATATGCTCACCTCGTTTAATTTGAGGTTTACTTCGCTTAGCGATATTGCATCGCAACTTTTATATATGCAAAAGGAAAACTTAGGCATAGACTTTTTGCAAAAACGGAACGATTATGTTCAAAAAGTGACGCTTGATGAAGTCAATGCGGCAGCTAAAAAATATTTTAAGAATATACCATCGATTTTAACAATCGGGAACAACTAAAGGAGAAATAATACAAATGTTTAAATCAGATAAAAATAATACAAAAGCATGGAAAAAACTTACAAGCGAATATAAACGTTTCAAAAAAGTTCAAATGCGTGATCTGTTTGAAAAAGATGAAAAACGTGCGCAAAAATACACCTTAGAACTTGATGATTTAACTTTTGATTATTCAAAAAACAGATTTGATGAAAATGTTTTAGAGGCTTTGCTCAACTTGGCTAAAGAGCGCGGTGTGGAGCAAAAGCGCGATGCCATGTTTGAGGGCACAAAAATCAATTCAACCGAAAACAGGGCTGTTTTGCACACAGCTTTGAGAAACCGCTCAAACAAAGCCATTAAAGTTGATAACAAAAATGTGATGCCTCAAATCAAAGAAGTGCTCGCAAAAATGAAAAAGTTTTCGGATGCCGTGAGATACGGGCAGTTTAAAGGCTATACCGGTAAAAAGCTTACAAACATTGTCAATATCGGTATCGGCGGTTCTGATTTGGGACC